>JBGSMR010000436.1:0-6716 GCA_041740065.1 Chthoniobacterales bacterium | reverse complement strand
AGGTCCTGCACGATCTCGGGTTCGATAGTTTTGCCTCATACGTCTATGTCCACCACGGCTATCCATCGACATTCCCGGCGACGCAATACCGTGATCTGCGCGCCAGTTATTTCAAACATTGGGACGAAGTCGAATCCAGCTATGATCTGCCTTACATCCCCAATGTCACAATGGGCTGGGACCCGAGTCCACGAACCACGCAATCCGACAATAACTGCCCGTCGGTCTATCCGTTTGGGGCGGTCGTGGTAGACGGCACGCCGGACGAGTTCCAGAAATCCCTTGAAATGACCAAAGCCCGACTCGACGAGCGCAATGGCGGGGGCATTCCGATGTTCACCATCAATGCTTGGAATGAATGGACGGAGGGAAGTTACCTCGAACCAGATACCCGCTATGGCTTTGGTTACCTAGAAGCCGTTCGGCATGTCTTCGGAGCTTAACCCATACCATGAATAGGATCCTCTGTTTGTTCATCGCAATCACTTTGCCCGCAGGAGATATTTTCGCGGCAGCGACCGATCGACCTAACATCATTCTCATCCTCTCCGACGATCAGGGTTGGGGCGACGCCGGATTTCGTGGAGCGACCGACGTCAAGACTCCGAATCTGGACCGGTTGGCGGCGTCTGGTGTGGAATTTTTGCACGGCTATGTCACCGCGCCACAATGCATTCCCTCCCGTGCTGGATTATTGACTGGCCGGTACCAGCAGCACGCCGGGATTGAGTGCAATCCTGACGACGATAAGAACGACATCTATCAGTTGAACGAAGGAACGCGCACCATCGCTTCCGAGCTTCAGATGGCGGGTTATCGAACGGGCATTGTCGGGAAGTGGCACCTGGGAGAACCTCTCTCGACGCAACCGTTCAACAAAGGCTTCGAATGGTGTGCTTACATGCGCAGCGGAATGGGGTTCCACTTCCAAGACTCGGCTTGGCCGAAGGACGAGAACGGCGTCTCAACCAACTGGTTTCGTGACGAGAACGATCAGACGATCCCCATCGAAGGCAACGCCTACATGCCAGAGCTTTTCACAGACAAAGCGCTGGAGTTCATTCAGAAAAATGATGCCCGGCCGTTTTTCCTTTATCTTGGATATCATCCGCCGCATTGGCCTCTGGATGCAAGAAAGGAAACAGTCGCATCCTACAGCGAAATTCAAGACGCCAACCGCCAGATCTGCGCAGCGCTGATCACCGATATGGATACTCAAATCGGACGTATCCTCGACGATCTGAAATCCAGCGGCCGCGACAAAAATACCCTTATCGTTTTCCTGAGCGATAACGGCGCACCGCAATACAGCGGCCCAGAAATCACGCCTGTGAAAATGGGCGAGAACGCATCACTAAATGGCCCGCTCAATGGCTGCAAAGGCATGCTTCTTGAGGGCGGCATTCGGGTCCCGTTTATTGCTTCATGGCCGGCAAGACTCCCTGCTGGAAAGAAGGTGATATGGCCGATGAGCGCACTCGATCTCACGCCCACTTTCCTGGCTGCTGCGGGCGCAGACCCGATGGCAAATGCTGATGGGATCAACCTCCTTCCGTTCCTAGAAGAGGGTGCCGGGAGCGACGACCCGGACCGGGCGCTTTTCTGGCGCTACAATACGCAGTGGGATCTCCAGCACGCCATTCGTCGCGGTCCATGGAAACTTGTTCGTTCCGGGCGACACATCCCCCGGCAACTCTTTAATATCGACGAGGATCCCGCGGAGCGACACGACCTCACGTCCGCCGAACCCGATCGAGCACATGCGCTCAGCTTGGAACTTGACTCATGGATGGCAACATTGCCACCGCCAAATCCGGATTGGATCACGGTGAAAAAATCACTTACAGCAAAATGAAAACCTTAGAAGACCCAGCAGCTTTCAGCGCTGCACAAGCAACACAGTCAGCCGCATGGCTCAAATCCTGGAAAGCACCCGATGCCACCTTTCAAGGGAAGCCGTTCTGGTGCTGGAACGGAAAACTGACCGAGGAAGAACTCCTTCGTCAGCTACCCATTTTCAAAGAGATGGGCATGGGTGGTGTGTTTATGCATTCCCGCACCGGCCTCGCTACAGAGTACTTGGGAGAGGATTGGTTCAATCTCGTCAACACCTGCGCCGATGAAGCGGAAAAACTGGGGATGGAAGCCTGGCTTTACGATGAGGACCGCTGGCCGAGTGGATCCGCGGGAGGTCTCGCGACGCGCGAAGATCGCTACCGCATGAAGTATCTGCGTTTGAAAATTTGGTCTGAAGACACCGACTGGTCGTCGCTCTTGTGGCCGGAAACGGAGCACTTCGTTGCCGCGTTTTCCGCTCGAATAAACGGGCTGAACCTTGAGGGTTATGACCCTGTCAATTACGGGGATTGTCCAAAAATTTTCGATAGCCTACTTGTCTTTTCGTGGGAGCACATGGCACCGCATTCGTTCTACAACGGGGGCTCTTATCTCGACACTTTAAGCCGCGAGGCCACGGAACATTTTCTAGATCTCACACACGATCGCTACGCTGAGAAGTGCGGTGATCGCATTGGCAAATCCATCCACGGGATTTTTACCGATGAGCCACACCATGGATTCGTCATGTGCGATCATCACGGCCAACCCGGGCCTTCGGATACCTCCTGGCTGACCCCATGGACTTCGCAGTTGCCGGCTGACTATCAAAAATCATTCGGTTCTGATCTGATTGAGAAGCTTCCGGAACTCTACCTGCGAAAAAATGGTGAGCGTATTTCCCGGGTAAAATGGGAGTACATGGAGCTCATTCAGCAAATGTTTTTAGACAACTGGGCGAAGCCTATGCAGGACCGCTGCCATCGGCTCGGAATGACTCTGACCGGACACGTGCTGCACGAAGATTCTCTCGGTGCCCAAGCGGTGCCGTGTGGTTCGATGATGCGTTATTATGAATACCTCGACCGACCGGGAATCGATGTACTTGGTCTGAACAATGAGAATTTTTGGGTGGTCAAGCAGCTCACGTCTGTCGGAAGACAAATGGGAAAACCGTGGCTGCTTTCAGAACTCTACGGGTGCACCGGCTGGCAGATGGGATTCGACGGACACAAGCGCATCGGTGACTGGCAGGCACTGTTCGGAATCAACATTCGCTGTCATCATTTGAGTTGGTATTCCATGGCTGGTGAATCGAAACGAGACTATCCGGCGAGCATCTTTTTCCAGTCCTCATGGTATCGTGAATACGCGCAGGTGGAGACGTATTTCAGCCGCTTGAACGTGCTGCTGCAATCGGGGACTCCGTGCTGCGATGTCTTGGTGATCAACCCTAGCGAGAGCGTATGGGCGCAGATCTATCCGGGCTGGGCGACGTGGCTGAACGAGATCGATCCCGACGTGAAAAAGCTGCAAGAAATCTATGCCAAGCTTTTCACGTGGCTGACAGAAGCACAGATCGATTTCGACTACGGAGATGAAGATCATCTCGCCCGATTTGGTGCGGTGAAAGAATCCGAACTTCGCCTAGGATCGATGACCTATCGGACCGTGATTGTCTGCGGGATGGAGACGATTCGCGCGAGCACGCTGAAACTGATCAATCAATTCCAAGATGCTGGAGGCCACGTCATTTTCATTGGAGGCGCCCCTCGATACCTGAACGCGAGAAAGTCCCCGGCGCCCTCCCAACTGGCTGAAGCTTGCCTCACGGTGACGCCGGAGCGGGAGTCTGTTGTTTCGGCAATTCGAGAGGGGGGTGGAGTCACAAGCGATTTCGAGACAGATAGCGAAGGTTTGCTCTGCCAGATCCGGCGCGAAGACGATCACTTCACCGTCGTCATGATCAATCCAAAATCGGACACCAGTTTCTCCAAGGTCCATTGTCGCCTTAAAACCTTGGGCACAGTGGTCGAGATGGACTGCCTTGAAGGGAAGATCCACAGCGTCATCTCCGACGAAGTTGATGGCTGGTCGACCTGGGAAACAGCGTTCCGTCCACTCCAGGAGAGGGTGTTCCTCGTCGGCTCGAAATTACCTGCGTGCGACCCATGTCCAAGTCCGATCCCGTCGGAGAAACAGATTTTGCCAGGACCATTTTCCTACGAATTGGACGAGCCGAATATTTGCGTTCTGGACTACGCTGCGTGGCGGGTGGCCGATGGTGAATGGCATGATCCAAGCGAAATATTGCAGATTGAAGAAGCGCTCTCCGAACAATACCAGATCCCGATGCGGTCCGGGCAGATGGTGCAACCTTGGGTGACTTCGTCCGCACCAGAGTCGCCCGCTACACGCCTTGAGTTGCGTTTCAGCTTTCATGTGCAGGTTCTACCTGAAGCTCCTGTCGAAATCATGATGGAGTCCCCGACGCACTTCTCCATTCAAGTGAACGGCCGCCCTATTTCAACTCCCGCGCAGACGGAGTGGTTCATTGATCCCTGCTTCCGGAGGGTGCCACTTCCCTCCGACGTTTTGAAACTCGGCATCAACGAAGTCATTCTCACTTGCAATTTTCGTTCTGGAGACGACTTGGAATCCATCTACTTGCTCGGTGGGTTTGGAGTTTCATTGCAAGATCGACACGCAACGCTGACAAAACTGCCGCATCAACTCGCTGCCAGCGACATTACCTTACAAGGACTTCCTTTTTACTCAGGGAAACTTCGGTATTTCCTCCCAGCCGGTGATCACGGGCACGTGGTTCTGCCCGGGATCGGTGCGGCGTGCGTCACTTTCCGTTCCAGCGATGGATCCTACGTCCGTCAGGTTCCGTGGGCACCTTTTCATGCAGATCTTGCCGATGCTGGAGATCCGGAGGGGATGCTGGTCGCGGAGCTTTCTTTGACGCGGCGTAACACCTTCGGCCCACTTCACCTAGTGCCGAGGGAACAAGACTGGATCGGTCCAGAAACCTTCCGAACGAAAGGCGAAGCGTGGTCGAATGACTACCAACTTTTCCCGGCAGGTCTCCTCGCTGAGCCCGCGATTCATATCTGATTTTGAGTATTTATGAGTGAGCCCCATTCAGATTCCTCTGACAAATCAGTGCGCGTTCCGATTCGCACAAAGGTCGCCTGGGGCGCGGGTGGTATCGTGGACAACCTCATGATGAATGGCATGGCGGCGCTAATTCTCCCGATTTATAATATTGCCCTTGGCGTCAACCCCATCTGGCTGGGATACGCCATGCTTCTCCCGCGGATTCTCGATGCCATCATTGATCCGCTGATCGGCAACTGGTCAGACAATGCCCGCACACGCTGGGGTAGGCGACGTCCGTTCATCGCCGTCGGGGCAATCTTCACCGCGATTGCCTGCATCCTGCTTTGGATGCCGCCCCTAACCCTGAGTCAGAATGGATTCCTCACATATTTTACATTAATCTCAACATTGCTGTGCGTGGGCTACGCGACATTCTCAATTCCGTGGGCTGCGTTGGGCTATGAACTAAGCACAGATTTCCACGAGCGCACACGTGTGATGGCGTGGCGTCTTTACTTCGCTTACGCCGGAGGATTTGCCCTCCCGTGGCTCTACAAACTAACCCTGCATCCTGCCCTCAGTCCCGCGGAGACCGGAGGCATCCCGAATGAGGTTTACGGCGTGCGCTGGGTGGCCGCTGGGGTGGCACTTGTTTGCCTTGCCGCTTCGCTCGTGCCTGCAATCTTCTGCCGTGAGCGCGTGCTCACGGACAAACAAGAGCCTATTCCCGTCTGGACTGCGCTGCGTCTGACCTTTCAAAACCGAGCCTTCGTCCTTCTTAGCGGCGTGATGGTTATTGTCATTTCAGGCCTCATCCTTTCTGGGCCGTTTCTGCTTTACATCAATATTTTCTATGTAGCAGGAGGCGACAAGGGCTTCGCTGGCACATTGGCTGGGTGGGGCGGCATGCTTGGGCAGATCCTCGGGCTGGCCTCGACTCCATTCCTCGTCAAGTTGGCCATGCACCTGGGGAAAAAATCTACTATCATCTTGGGTTTAAGCGTGGCAATGGGTGGGTATCTTTTAAGTTGGTTCTGTATCACACCAGCCATGCCTTACTTGCAGCTACTGCCTGCGTTCCTCATTTATCCGGGCTTGAACTCCGTCTGGCTGCTCAATCAGTCGGTAATGGCTGACATTTGCGATATCGACGAGCTCAACTCCGGGCGTCGTCGCGAAGGGATGTTTGGGGCGGCAATCACGCTCATATTTAAACTAAGTATGGCCATTGGCCCAGTGCTTGTCGGCTATATGCTCGCATGGTCTGGCTTCAATGAAACGGCGGCTGCCCAAACGTCGGACACCCTGTGGTCGATGCGCCTTTTCTACGTGGCGATCCCATCTGTCTGCCTAGTCGTGGCGATTTTCCTGACCATGCTCCTGCCAATCTCTGAGGAACGTGCTCGTGAGATCCGTCGGCAACTCGATGCCCGTAACCACGCTCCACCAGAACCATCTGCGTCATGAACAAGACAAGAATCCTTACCTCACTGCTTTGCACTCTCTGTATCATGTCCGCCTTTTCGGCGGACCGTGAATTAATCGAGAATGGAAAGTTTGACCCTGGGCCAGACGGAACGTTTCCCGGTTGGGAAAAGCTGCGCGACACCACCCGGACGGAAGCGCCGTTGGAGGAATTCCAAGGCGCGCCTGAAAGAATGAGGTGGCCCCCGAAAATCAGGCCAGTGGTTAAGCTATAAAAAGCGGTGGGGTTCGGGTAAAAACCAACCTGAAAAACCACAAAAAATGAAAGCCAAGAGAAGAAGACATGACGC
>JBGSMR010000404.1:0-4569 GCA_041740065.1 Chthoniobacterales bacterium | reverse complement strand
GGTGAGTTCGACCATGGGAAAACTTGAAACCGGCTGCGTGAAGCGATAGCCACCACCCTCGGAGTCGTAGGCGATGGGCAGGCACAACCGCTCCCGCATGAAATCAAGGTCGCGCTGGATGGTCTTGGTCTTGACCTCGATGTCGGCGGCTAGACGGTGGCGGTTGGGAAATTCGCCGGATTTAATCGCAGTGAAAATCTGCTGCATCCGATCCAAAGGGGGGCGGGTGTGGAGTTGGCGCTTGGGAACAACGGCGCGCCGGGATTTCAACCGGGGACTCAGCATGTCCAGACGTTTTATCCCAGTTGGCGCAAAAGAGAAGCTCATCTTTATCGAAACCGGCTATTTCAGAAACCCTTCAATCGCTTGAGCAATTCTCCCGGTGATCAGAGTCATGATCGGATAGTTGAGCTTCTCGGGCGTGTCCGATGGCAAATGGTAGTGGGAGTTGCGGTAGGGAGCCGTGTCAGTGACCATGATGGCCGGGTATCCCTCATCCCAGTAAGCCAGATGGTCGGAAAGGCGGATGTCGAGAAGTTCTGTGGCGAGGACCGGGAGTGCGTCGTCAGCGGCGATGTGACTGGCGAAACGACGCATAAATTTCGCTGAGGCCGGGATTCCTATCACGGCGAGAAAATTGCCGACCGTCGAATCGATTCCAGCCGGGAGCACCACCTTTTTCACTTCCTCTGGCAGGCAGTTAAATTCTTCGGGCAGTTCCTGAGTGCTAGGTTCATCGCTGAAAATTCCAAGACTCTCCAGGCAGATCATCCCGGTGATTTTGTCGCGTTGTTTCCGGCATGCTTTGGCGTGGACAACGCTCCCCATGGTGCCGGTGTAGAAGTGGGGACACTCTTCGTTTGTGTAGCCAACAAAGCGCAGTGCTTCCGCGCCGGGCTTGCCTGAAAACGTGCGCGCGAGTTCCAAGAGGATGGCGACCGCCGAAGCGTTGTCATCTGCTCCCACGGTGCCCGGAGCTGAGTCGTAATGCGCTCCCACGATGAGGTGCGGCTTGTCACAGCCAACAAACCCGGGCGTCACAGCCTCGACATTGGCACAAATCATTCCATCTGCCGGGAATTCTTGAAGCACGGTCTGGTAGCCCATTTCATCAAAGGCACCGCGCATGTAATCTTTAGCCCGGTCCAAGCCCTCGGGGCAATTGGTCGTATTGCGCTCCGAAGCGCAAAGGGCAGAGACATGCGTTTTCAGAGAGGATTCGAGGTCGGATGGATTCATGGATTTTTCTTACCGGGTATGCTCGATTTAGGCGTATTGTTGCTGGTGGCAACGCGTTCGTTGAAGCCCACTCAAACATAACAAAGGGACAAGCGCGGTCCCTGTTTAAGAAAGCTCATCCGATTTTTCGTAGCGTTCAGTAATCGTGAGCGCGAATGATCATTCGAGAAATCCTCTCGTGCATACAATCGCTTTCGGATGCCATCGGGAATTCTCTCGCCATCTACTGCCACCGGCGATGACCACGGGAAATCGCCCGGCCTAGCTCACGTACAAATTTCCATTTGTTCCGGATTGCTTGAGTCTTGAAATGCGCGGGTAACTTTCCGCCGCATTGAAGATACATCATAAAAACCTCAGCGAAATCTTCGGCTGGGGCCGTGGCTGCGTATTCGCTCACATGATGCCGGGCGTCATACGTCCACTGAACATCTCAGGTGTGGGGAGCACCGAAGGCCTCTCGAAACTTGCGCGAACGGATAAGACCGCGATGGGTGTCTGCGACTGCATGGCCGAACTCATGACGCAGGACATCCTTCAAGCATGTCGTTCTGCGGTGCCACAAGTCACCGAGACGACTGAGTGAAATGCTGGGGATCTGAATTTCGCGTGTTGATCCGTAGAACTGATACCCGTATGCAGCCCCGTAAGCTGTCAGATAAACGTCGATATCGTAGATCGCTTGATCCCAAAGGCCGAGCGTTGCAAGCTCGCTGTAAACCTGCTCGACGGCTACATTTAGTTTACTCATCGTAATGAGACTCATGGCGCAATGACGTGGTGTGTAGGCAGCGAAGGCTATGCTCGATCGCGTCGCAGGTGAAGCCAGGAGCATCCACTAAACGACGTAATGGACTCGTTCCTCGTTACGGTGCGACTGCGTGGAAGTTTGGACGATCAGAGCGTCACCACTCATCTGACGACCCAGTTCACACCGGGCAGCCGAGATGAGCAGTTCCGTCTCCCTGTCGATCGGGAGAAAAAAGGACTAGCCCACTGGCGGTTCGACATTTCGCTGAATCAATCAGGAGATTCGGGACAAGCCCCACAAAGACAAAGAAGCATCGCAGGCACAGCAGCGCAAGGAAAGTTGATGCGCTCTGAAATCAGTGGAAACCCGAAGCGGCTGAATCAGTCAGTCAAGAGGGGGTTGATCAGAAACCGTGATAAGCTCCTATTTCGGCACAATAAATGCCATAATGCGGCGCAGAATGGAATCAACGCTACGATTTTTAGATCCTCCCAAAGATCATTTTTTTCTGCTTGGCCCACGTGGGACTGGCAAGACGTGTAAAAGGGTCGGTGCTTCATATTGACACATAGCCCGCTTGCGGATGTGATTCTGCTCAGCGATGCCGCGGCCACTACGGATTCAGTATGAGGGAGCGATCTACCACGTGATGAATTGTGGAGATCGCGACCCGCCTTCACGCGGGAAATTGGCGATCACTCGCCAATGCGCTCGCAAAAGAAAAGCGCGCAAATGTGCCGGTATGAAGCACCGACTCCTTTGCTAATCCTCCCGCAAGCCATACCAAAAACCCCCGCTTTCCCCTGAACTATCCTCCCATGAAATCCGCCCCAGTCACCCTTCGCCAGGACACGATCATTCTCCCCACTTACCTTCCCGCCGAGCCGGATAAGAACCCGATGTTTCTCGAAAAACGGGTGTATCAGGGCTCCAGCGGGCGCGTCTATCCGCTGCCCTTTACCGACCGCGTCGCCGAGAAACCCGTGCCGAGGGAATGGCAGGCGATCCACTTGGAAAACGAGTTTCTCTACGTGATGATCCTGCCGGAGATTGGCGGGCGGATTCATCGGATTCTGGATAAGACCAATGGCTACGACGTCATCTACCACCAGCCGGTGATTAAGCCTGCGCTGGTCGGCCTCGCTGGGCCGTGGGCCAGTGGCGGCATAGAGTTCAATTGGCCGCAGCACCACCGTCCTTCGACCTTCATGCCGACGGTGTCGGAGATCGAGCACGCCGCTGACGGCAGCGTGACGGTGTGGCTTTCTGAGCACGACCCGATGGCGCGCATGAAAGGCATGCACGGTGTGTGCCTGCGCCCCGGCAGCGCCGTGGTCGAGCTGAAGGCTCGCGTTTATAACCGCACTGCCGACGCGCAGACCTTCCTCTGGTGGGTCAACGTCGCCACCGAAGTGAATGAAAACTACCAATCCTTTTTCCCCGCCGACGCAACTTTCGTGGCCGACCATGCCAAGCGAGCGATGAGCACGTTTCCCCTCTGCGACGGCAGCTACTACGGCGTGGATTATGCCGCTCGCGCTCGCGACGGCGTCTCCTCCGCCGATTTACCCCGCCAGTTCCCGCCCGGCGGCACCTACCCGGCCAACGATCTTTCTTGGTATGCCAACATCCCCGTGCCCACGTCTTACATGTGTATGGGCACGTGCGAAAACTTCTTCGGCGGCTACGATCACGGCGTCGGTGCCGGCCTCGTCCACCTCGCCAATCACCACATCTCGCCCGGAAAAAAACAATGGACGTGGGGCAATCACGAGTTCGGCTACGCTTGGGATCGCAGCCTCACAGATGCCGATGCGCACGGCGTTTTCCGCCCCTACATCGAGCTGATGGCGGGCGTCTACACCGATAATCAGCCCGACTTTTCCTACCTACACCCCGGCGAATCCAAGACTTGGACACAGTGCTTGTATCCCATCCGTGCAGTCGGCCCCGCCGACCAAGTCAACCCGCACGCCGCCGTCAGCCTGCGCGTGACGGGAAAAACCGCCCGCCTCGGGGTCTCGGCCACCGCCGTTTTCCCTGCTGCCCTGGTTACGCTCACCCGCCGCGCTGACGATAAACCTCTCGCCACGTTCACCCGCGATCTTTCGCCCGCCGCCCCGTTTGTCGAGAAGGTGTCCCTCGCTAAAGCCCACCGCGCCAAAGAGCTCGTGCTCACGGTGACTGACGCCGCCGGCCGCGTTCTGTTGCGCCACGCTCCCGCCGCACCAACCGTGCTGCCGACCGCTGAAAAACTCGCCGAACTCGCCGCCACTGAACCACCCCCCGCCAACAAAATCACCAGCGCCGACGAACTCTATTTTACCGGTCTGCACCTCGAACAATACCGCCACGCCACCCGTTGTCCCACTCTCTACTGGGGCGAAGCTTTGCGCCGCGATGCCGGCGACGCGCGTTGCAATCTTGCCCTCGGCCGTTGGCACTTGCGCCGCGGCGAGTTTGCTTTGGCCGAGCGCCATCTCCGCGTCAGCATCGTCCGCCAGACGTTTCGCAATCCCAACCCCGCCGACGGAGAAGCCCTCTATCAACTCGGTCGCACCTTGCGTTTCCTTCGCCGC
>JBGSMR010000389.1:0-4358 GCA_041740065.1 Chthoniobacterales bacterium | reverse complement strand
ACAGTCTGGGCGTGTTCATGCTCCGCTAGCGCAGGAAGGTGGGCTTCAGCAGCCCACCAGCCAGCGCCAATCAGCCCGACTTTTAATGCATGGTTTGTCATTTGCAATCTATCTGGAGGAGTTTAGAAAGGTCGCCGTGGAAGAGGTAGTCGCGCGATGCGACTACCGCAATCAGTCGGCAGGGTTTAGTTCCTGTAGCTTGTACTGCATGGGGCACCGATGCATCATAGTACACGGAGTCTCCAGGATGCAGCGAGATTTGCTCTTTGCCATAAAGAAATCGGCATTCTCCTGAAACTATCAGATTGAACTCTTCCCCAGGGTGGGATCGCAACGCTTGCGGGGTCCGCTCAGGGGTAAATTCAACCACGATCGGCTCCATCAGTTTGCCCCGCTTTTCTGCGGCCAGCAGTTCCATCCGCAATGCTTTTCGGCCCGCCATTCGCTGCATCTTACCTTGACCCGCACGAACCACGACGAGTGGGAGGGCCATGGACTCTTCGTTAAAAAATGCGGATACGGGCACATTGAGTGCTGCCGCCACCATCGCAAGGTTTTGTAACGTAAGCGACGCCAGATGGTTCTCGACCCGTGATAGGTAAGCGGACGAGAGATGTGCGGCTTTTGCGAGTGCCGAAAGCGAAAGCCCTTGTTGAACCCGAAGACTACGAACAGTCGCTGCCACCTTTTCATCGATCGCGCAGGATGCGGTTGGAGACGGGGGCGGGGAGGTGCGTGCCATGAAGCTCCAAACGTTGAAACAATTTTGCGTTCCATGCAATCATTTTTACCAAAGTCATTCCCAAAATTACCCTGCTGACACCGCTGCCGCGATCCCGGCATGAATGGTGAAAGCCAGTTCATTCTTTCCAGCAACCTCGATGCATGGTTTTACCAAGCCCTCGGCGGCATCGATGGCGACCCCGCGCAGCGTGTGTGAGAATTTGATGGCGAGATTTTCGATTGGCAGACTTGATACCGCCGCACACGACGGCGACGCTCCCCGTGCCCGCAAGCGCTGCCCAACCCGTTAACCTAGAAGCCGCAATTGAATTCACCATGGAGGACACGAAGGGCATGAAGTTCAATACCTTAGGGAAAATCAGGACCATTCCTCTCGTGCACCCAATGGGTGAACGCAAGTCCGCTTGGTCGGGTCGGCTTCCAGAATGTCATTTCTTCATGTCCTTCCCGGTCTTCATGGTAAAAACTGGCATTTTCAGGCCTTCCAGCTGCGCGATTTAGGGTTAAACTTTCCGGCATATGACGCTCCGTCGGCTTTTTATTCGACCTCCAGCAGGCGGCTAAAAGGTATTTTTCGACTTTTCCTATTTGAAAAATCGTTTTACGTGTAGTATAGCAACAATGTCACTTCTCCCTTCGATGCTTTTTCAATCACCCCGTTTTATCTTTCCACTGTCCTTTCGGACGTCTGCGGTCGAGGGGCGGAATGCCGGGGCGGTGACCAGGCGGGCGCGTGCGTTCACGCTTGTGGAGATGCTGGTTGTTATTGCCATAATCGCTGTTCTAGCCGCTTTGGTGGTTCCGGCGTTGCCGGGTTTGCTGGGTTCAAAGGGAACGACGCTCGCCGTGGACCAGACGGCCGGGGTTTTAGCCTTGGCTCGGACGGAAGCCATGGCCCGGCGGACTTATGTCTGGGTGCTATTTCTGAATTCCACTTCGTTTGGAAACTCCCAGTTGCGGATTGGAGCTGTCGCTTCTTTAGACGGGACTGCGAATACAGGCGACCCCGCTAATCTCCGCCCCATCACTAAGGTTCTCAAGGTGAATGGAGTGCAAACTTCGAGTGCCTTGCCGGCCAATGTTTCAGCCCTGCTATCGGCTAATCCAGGAAGTCCCGCCTTCGATGGCGCGAAGAATCTGGTGTTTCCAGCGATGACAATCGGCGATACGGATTTCCCCGCGAACAGCCCGGGGATTCTGTTTTCGCCCAACGGCGAAGCATTAAGCGACCCGACGAAAATGACGTTCCTACCGGTGGTTGACATTGGCCTCGTCCCGACGAAAGGGGCAGTCGTCCTGTCGAGCGGTTCGGATGGCGCGATCGTTCGCTATCTGGGTGGCTCTGGTAACGTTCAAGTGTTCCGCCCATGAAAACTCCCTCCCCTTATCTCTCCCGAGGCTTTTCGCTCATCGAAGTCGTCCTAGCTCTCGGTATTGTTTCTTTTGCGCTCATGGCCATCGTCGGGATGCTGCCCGTGGCTTTGACAACCCAACGCGATGCGGTGAATCAAGCGTTTGCCGTCCAAGCGCTTAATGACGTCTCTCAAGCGCTCCGCGGAGCGTATCGGCTCACCCCTGGTGGACCTTACAAGTTCCCCGCTCCGCTCCCGGCTTCAATGACCGCTGGTTCTGGCAACCAGACGTTAACACTGTCTGAGGACGGACTGTTGACCACTGGGGGGGGCTCCGCGCTGGGAGCAAAAGGAGTGGTTCACATCGAGCAAAAGGCAGTGATCGCGGCCAGCATCCAGCCAGTCTTTATTTCTGTGGCTTGGCCCGCGAGCGCTGTTCGCAGTGGTGACGAATGGGACAAGGCACAGGGTTCTGTCGATGCCTTTGTTTATCTAAATCTTCCGTAATGAGAATTTTCGTCACTAACTACCCCCGGCGTGAATTTCCTCGCTGCGGTACCGGAGCCTTCACGATCATTGAGATGCTGGTCGCGATGGCAGTTCTTTCCTTGATCCTCGTGCTCACGGTAGAAATCATTTCGAACACCGGCACCGCCATTCGTTCGGCGGACGGTCAACGCGGGTCTAGCTCCGCCGCCCGGGTCGCAATGGATCGACTCTCGGCGGATTTTTCCACGGCGATGCTCACCGGAGGCGCGACGGCTATTGTTTCCACACCTCCCGCTGCATCCGAGATCCGATTCGTGTGCCTCTCGCGAGCACGGGACGTGGGGTCGCTGGTCGTTCCGCGGGGAGCAGTCGTGGCGTATTCGCTTCGGGACGTGACCGAATCTGTCGGCGGTAGTAACCTAACCTATCAGACATTGATGCGTGGGGATGGTCGAATGGTATTTACAGCGGGGACTTCTACCCTTGCGACGGTATTCCAGAATCTCTCGCAAACAGTTCCCCCACTGGCCTTCATGACTTGGGAGCCAGTCGGGTCGGGCCTTGTCCAATTTCACATCAGTTACGTTTTAGACGACGGTACAGTCACTCAAACTCCGCCGTCCTACAGCATGGTCTCGCCGCAGAACGGGACTCGCGTGGGATTCTTGAACAATCTGCCTTTAGGGGCGGGGTTCCTGGCCGTGGCATTCGCGCCAGAGAATAGTCCCGTGAGCTCGCCGCACTCGGGCCGTTATGTAAAGTCCCTCATTATTACGGTGGCCGCCGTCGATCCGGATGTGCTGGCGAGGGCCACTTCAGCCCAGCTCACAGCGGCTAAGACCACACTCGGCACTCCCACTGGGACCGAAACCGCACTCGCCAAATGGCAGGGCGAGTTGAAGAATATTGGATTCCAGCCGATTAAGGAATCGATCCGCTTCTATCAACGAACCCTTTCTGTCCCATGAGACTTCCGATCAAAACATTGAACTCTACCGTAGAGCCATCTCCTGCCCCCACGGTGGTGCAGCTTCGGGATCGTTCGGGCATGGCCCTGGTGATCACGCTTGCGCTGGTCGTCCTCATGACCTTTCTCGTGGTGGTATTCTTTTCGTCAACTGCCTCTTTTCGCTTGGTGGAGAACACGAGTGCGGGTGGTGTGACGGCTCGTATCTTGGCCGAGGGAGCGGTTAGCGGGATTCAAGCAGAGTTTATTCAAGAGATGGTGGCTGGATCTAGTTCGCAGCCTGTGGGGGCTGGACCCACTTTGAGCCGGGTGTTGACTCCAACAGCGCCGGCAAACATGGTTCCTTCGCGATCCGTCACTGCAAGCGCTGCTGCAGACCCAAATTTTCGGAATCTCGTAAAGCAAAGTGGGCTGCCGTTTTACCCTGGGGCTGCCATTTTTGGTTCCGCCTCATCGGATTCCTCCACTGCCGTTGCTGCCAACGGGCGACGGGTGGGGGAGGCGCGGTGGAATGCGCCGATGCTCAATGGAACAGCGATGACGGCCGCGCAGACGCCCAACTGGATCTACGTCACACCAAACGGTTACACGACCACGCCCTCGGCTGACGTGATCGGACGCATCGCGTTCAATGCGTACGACGTGGGCGGCCTGCTCAATGCGAATGCGTCCGGATTCTCGCCGGACAGCAGTGGCACGTTGTTCTCAGCGGAAATGCACCGCAAGGGGTCCACCGTGTGGGCGGATCTTCGAGAAATCCCCGGAATTGCGCCCGCGGCATTTGCTGCCAATGATGCGTGGCCGCC
>JBGSMR010000386.1:0-3756 GCA_041740065.1 Chthoniobacterales bacterium | reverse complement strand
AGAATCCTCGCATAGTTTTCTGAATTTCTGTGAATCGCGAGGTTGACATTTGCGGCAGATTTCGAGCCGAGGATTCCTCGCCATCCTTCAAAGTGCCATCCCTGCTCCACAACTGTCAGCACTGCAATGCTGACCCCATTTCCCTTGACTCTTGATGGACTGCATTATTGGAGAGGTGCGATCTTCGGCGGTTGCCGCATCTGCTGGGCAAGCGTGAATCCCTCGATGAGCTCATCTCGGTGCATTGAAGCCCACTCGATCACCAATCCCAACGCTCGGGGAGGAATATGTCCCTCCAGAACGGCGAGACGATGAATGTCTATGACTGCAGTGAACTCGCCGTAGAGCGCATGAAAGTGCGGCGGTGGATGATCACCGAAATAAATTTGAATAATGATCCCGTAGAATCTCGATACCTCAGGCATGAGCTACAATGTGCTTCAGAGCAGGAAATAGTTCCTCAGGCTCTTGGCCGGTGGCCCTCAAATACATCGAATCTGGGCACAGGTCTAAGTCCCCAGGCCAATTCAGCGCGCCGTAGTCCGTAACAGTGACCTGATCAAAGACTCCTGGCTTCAGCCACGACTGAAATACACCTCTTCCAGCAATGTCAGATAAATCGACCACGCTATTGGTTCCATCAGAAAAACCCAGACGCAATCGAAAATCCGGAAGTGGATTAGCGGCCAATATCTTCATAACTCGAAGCTACGCAAAACACCGCGATTGTCGATTTTTTCCCGCCCGCCTGTTCTTTCAGGTGTTGGCCTATTTCTCTTCATGCAGTTGTGTCAAGCGGGCGAGCTGTCGCACTTCGGGGGCAAGGGGTCGGGCATTCACATTGACACATTCGCCGATAACACGCCCTCGAAAGACTCCATTTTTTGAATCGAGCAGATAGGGTTCCTGCATGGACGTGGGAATCGCTTCAATGAGAAAGTTATGCGTCCCCGGCACCAGATTACTTCGAACTGCAATATGTCAATATGAATGACCGACCCCCTTGGATGATGGTTTGAGGAGCAGAATATCCACCCTGCCCCATTTCTCGTTTCTCTGGCACTCAGCGCCTCGAAAATGCGCCGCGAAAATCCGCGAAGCCGTGGACCGCGTGATCGATATCCTCTCACCCCTGCTGCGCTGATGCGCCTCTTGCGGGCCACCCGTCGCCCGAGTTGGACAAAAATTGATTGCTGCCCCTGACATCGAGAATAATTTACATCCATGAACATGCTTGCGAATGTCGAAAAGCTTGCACTCGAACTGCCTGAACAGCAGCGGGCAACGCTTGCGGTTCATCTTTTAGATTCATTGCCCGCGTTGTTCTCTGAAGATGACGGAGGTCCTTCAGAAGCAGAGCGACGCGATTTTGAGATGGATGCGGATCCGGCGATTGGTGTGTCGCTCGAGGATTTAGACCTTCAGATTGCGAATCGCCCGACACTTGGATGATGTTGGCTCAATTTATCATCTGGGTATGCACTTGACTCAACCTGCCCCAATATGTGGTATGGATAGGTGTCGGATGCCGAAAATTTTCCCCGCACGCTCGCCGCGTTGGAGAGGCAATTCTCTGATGACGAGGGTTGTTTGGATTACCTTTTTGCTTTGAGGTGGCCAAATGGATTCCTTTGTCCGCATTGCTCTGGGCTTCAGGCGTGGAAGATGGCCCGCGGGCTTTGGCTCTGCACGGGTTGTCGCCGTCAGGTTTCCGTGTTGGCCGGAACGATTTTTCAAGACACACATTTACCAATGACCACTTGGTTCCGGGCCATGTGGAACATCACCAGTCAAAAGAATGGAATGAGTGCTCTGGGATTGCAGCGCGTTCTCGGGTTGGGCAGTTATCGTTCCGCTTGGTTGATGCTCCACAAGCTTCGTCAGGCAATGGTCAGGCCTGGTCGGGAAAAATTGCGTGGTGAGGTTGAAGTTGATGAAACTTACTGGGGTGCAGCGGAATCTGACGGCTTAACAGGCCGAAAGACCTTGAACAAAGCCCTAATCATCGTGGCAGCTGAAGCAGACGGCCGAGGGGTTGGCCGGATCCGCATGGCACTCATTCCAGACTTCAATCGAGAAACCCTTCATCGGTTCATTGGTGAAAGTATTGAGCTCGGAAGCACCGTTTGCACTGACGGATTGAATTCCTACCGAGAACTCAAGGGGTTTGACCATGATCGAAAAGTTCAAAACCTCCAGCAAGGAGGCCAGGCCCTGCTTCCCCGTGTTCACTTGGTCGTTTCACTGCTCAAGCGGTGGATGCTGGGAACTCTTCAAGGAAGCGCATCGCATAAACACCTAGACGATTATCTCAATGAGTTTGTCTTTCGCTTCAATCGGCGCAAATCCGCATCACGGGGAAAGCTCTTTTTCAGATTGGCTCAACAGGCCGTAAATGTTGACCCCATGACCTATGACATGCTGACCAAATCACAAGATGTAGGGGTTGGTTGAGTCAAGTGCATACCCAGAATTTATCATAACCTCCTCTTCTCTGCGTCTTTGCGCCTCTGCGCGAGATTTCATGCCTGCATTCAGGATAAAATAAGCCGTCGCGAAGCGCCTGGAACTCCTTTACGACGCTTGACGGCGGCGGCTCGGCATGATAGAAATACTATCACTATGAAGACCGCCACTGTTGCCGATCTGCGAAATCACTTCACCACTGTGTCCAAATGGATTCATGAGGGAGAGGCCGTTGTAATCACCAAGCGAGGGATCCCCTTCGCCACGCTCGCGCCGGCACGCAAACGCAAGCCATTGCCTCCCGTGAACCGCCTCAAACGTCTGCAAAAGCTCTTCCCAGAAGGTCCCGTGGGTGGAGATTCCAGCGCAGTGATGGACTATGACCGCGGTGATAGATGACGACCTACATTGATACCGCTCTCTTCGTAAAAGCACTCGTTTTTGAGGCCGATTCCGAAGCGACCATTCACCTCCTCGACGAGATCGGCGAGCCTTTCGCCTACTCGCATCTCCACGAACTGGAGATACCCAACGCCATCCGTCTGAAACGCTTTCGCGGAGAGATCACCAAAACACAGGAAACATCCGCCATTCGCATCTTTCTTTCGGACGTGGACGCTGGCCGCTTTGAGCGGATTTCCTACGATCTCTCGGCGGTCTTTATCCGGGCGGAACAGCTTTCCTCGAAATATTCTAGCGAGGTGGGTTCGCGCAGCTTGGATTTGTGGCATGTCGCCGCCGCCCTGGAGGCGGGATGCTCCAACTTCGTTTCCTACGATGCACGCCAGCGCAGTGTGGCCAACCGCTGCGGATTGAAAGTGCTCCCATCTCCCGGCGGGCCACCCGTAGCCTGATAGATATGATCTGATACATGGTCTAGTTGTGACTGACATGGTCCAGATCAATATCAACGAAGCCAAAACCCATCTTTCGCGGGAAGCGCAAACTTGGACAACTGAAGGGCCAGTGTCCCACGGGTCCGGACTTTTTTGATTCCGATGTGGCCATAGCAAAAAGCTTCGAAGGCCCGCTGCGTTCGGACGGACTCCACCAATGAACCTCCCGACTAACTTGACGCGTAAAGCGTTGACGTTCAGCGTTGATCGATGTTCTGCATTTGAAATGCTTTTGCGGCATTTTACGTCCTACGCCGGTGAGCGTTTTACATTCGGTGTGCGGTGCGGGTTGCGGCACTTTGAATGAGCGCATTTTCACCACGAAGAAAAGAAGAACACGAAGGGGATACATGAATCATTCTGAAAATTCTGTTCATTCTGTCAAAAACTCACC
>JBGSMR010000377.1:0-5731 GCA_041740065.1 Chthoniobacterales bacterium | reverse complement strand
GTCTTTTGGTGCTATCATGATCGGGCGTTTTGCGGATGGATCCAGAAACGACCCAGAGCGAAAAGAGGATATCCAACCCGGGATTCGGGTTTTCGCGAGCGATACTGGGTATGGCTGGTGCTTGGATTCATGGCCTCCCTTCGCCGGTTCTAGCCGGATCAGGTTCGAAGGGTCTCCCGTCATTCACACGACGAGACTCTCAGCCTTTGTGGCTCCCCTGTTTCGGGGTGAAGGTATTCCTGACCCTCTCCCGCGTCAACGCCGGATCTGACTGCAGAGGCGTAAAAATGTTTCGAGGTCACAAAGTTCGCTAGCCCGGCATCGAAATTTGATCTAAAAATGCCAGTGCCCTGCGAGCCGCCCATGGGTAGGTGGCGCAAAGATTATCAATAAATCCGAGGTGTCCGCCATGGGTCGGAGTTTCCAGCGAAAATAGGCCACTTGCCTCTGCCTCTGGGTAGGGAAAACAAGCGGGCGCTAAAAAGGGATCGTCGAGCGCATTTAAAAGAAGGGATGGAACCCGGATGTCCGATAGCAGTGGTCGGGCGCTGGATCGGCTCCAATAATCGGCAGCATCCCGAAATCCATGGAGGGGTGCAGTAAACCGGTCATCCAACTCGGAAAATCCCTTCACACCGTCCAATGCCTCGACCCGGACGTCATTCGGAAAATCCACTGCTTTGGCACGAATCTTTGCCTCCAGTCTCCGGATCAGTCGCCGGAGATAGAAGTGATTGCCTCGATCCTGATCTAATTTGAGCGCACTGGACGCAAGGTCCACCGGTGCAGAAATCCCGACAGCTCCAAGGACGTCTGGATAATCGGGGCGTTCGCCCACGAATTTCAACGTGAGATTTCCGCCAAGGCTGAAGCCAACCAATGCCACCGCACGCCATCCCTGCCTTACATGATCGATCACGGAGGCGAGGTCGTCTGTGTCTCCGCTGTGATACGACCGTGCGAGCCGATTGGGTTCGCCGCTGCAGCCGCGATAGTTCCATGCTGTCACGTCCCATCCCGCGCCAGCAAATGCGGAGGCCACTCCCCTCACATATCCATCTCCGGAGGATCCCTCGAGTCCATGCGAAATCACTACCACCCGTGAAGCCCCGGTCTCAATGGAGTCGAGATCGAGAAAATCCCCATCGGCTAACTCAAGGCGCTCTCGGACGTAGCCCACCGGCGCGCGACAGGGTAGGATCGCAGGCAGGATCGTTTGGGTGTGGCAGTTCGCCAGCCACCAAGGTGGGGCGAATTGGGATGGGACGACCGGCATATCTAAAAAAATCTTGCCGCCTATCCCGGCTCATAGCGATGCAAGATTGACAGTAACTCAAAATCGGAAGAGTGAATACGTCTATGCCAACCAACGTAATCGGCGGCCCGCTCGAATGCTGCTGCACCTCTCCCATGACCGGATTTTATCGCGATGGATTTTGTAAAACCGGCCCTGGTGATGTCGGATTGCATACCGTCTGCGCAGTAATGACCGATGAATTTCTGGCGTTTTCACGTCAGCGCGGCAACGACCTCAGCACGCCCAGAGAAGAATATGATTTTCCCGGTTTGAAGGCTGGTGACCGTTGGTGTCTGTGTGTGAGCCGCTGGCAGGAAGCATTTGAAGCGGGTATGGCACCGCAGGTAGTGCTCGAAGGATGTCATGCGTCTGCGCTGGAGTTTGTGGATCGCCAGGACCTCGAAGCACACGCGGTTCCGTCGTAGTTGCGGGGCGGGGCGACGCTTCGGTGAGCACCTGACGTCTACGGAGTCGGTGTCGGTTGTTCCTTAAATACGTCGCCGATTGATTTCCCTGCATCCTTGATCGCGGACCCGATGCCTTCGATGGCGGATTGCGCATCGCGCAGCGAGTTGACCATGCGGGCCGCGCGGAAGTCACCATGCAAATTCGAGGCCATACTTTCGACAGCAGCGGCCTCCGCAGTTCGTCCGGATTCGTTCAATTCTGCAAGTTGGGTATCCAGTTTTTTGAATCCCTGCTCTACTTTGATTTCGGCGTCGGGTGTCGGGTTCGCCTTGTACGCAGCAAGGTCGCGTCGGATGGACTCCAACGTCCGGTCTGGAGAATCACATCCGATGAGGCCAAATGCGATGATGCCAATAACCAACAAAAAGAAAGATCGTCCTGCCCGCATTTTACGCTCCTGCTGTAAAGGTGTCCTCACCAGCCGTCGCCCCGTGAACCACTTGGATGTCTGAGCGGTTCGCTGCGAGATGCGTGGCCACGTGAAAAACATCCTCTGCATCAGCTCCAATCGCCGTGGCAATAGCGTCAGCCGTCAACGCAGTGCCAGATTTTTCTTTCAGCGCCGCGACCACTTTGTCTTGGACTTCCAGCACTTTTGCAGCTGCCTTTTTTCCGGCTTCAACGCCCGGCTGATGATAAGCATTAACATTGACTAGGGATCCATAGAACCCGACGGCCCTTTCATAAAGCCCGATAAGGAGGCCTAAGTTAAATGCGTCAATCTGCGGGATGGTTACGGTGATGGATTCCCGTCCGCCCTCATGAAGCGCTGTGCGGGTGCCCCGGAGGAACCCATGCAGGTAGTCACTGCTCGTGACGCCGGGTTCCACTTCGAGCTCCGGGCTGTCGGCGCCTTTGAGGACCTCAATGAAGGTGACAAAAAAATTATTCACGCCATCGCGAAGTTGCTGCACGTAAGCGTGCTGGTCGGTGGAGCCCTTATTCCCGTAAACAGCGATCCCCTGATTGACGACGTTGCCAGCGAGATCCAACTGTTTGCCCAGCGACTCCATCACGAGCTGCTGCAAATACCGGCTGAACAAGAGCAGCCGGTCTTTGTAGGGCAGAACGACCATGTCTTTTAGTCCGCGGCCCTTACCGGCCTGCCACCACATCAATGCGAGCAGCATCGCTGCATTTTGGCTCACGTCAGCGACGCGGGTTCTTGCGTCCATGGCTTTCGCCCCATCTAGAAACGCGGGGATATCGAGGCCTTGAATCGCCATCGGCAAAAGCCCCACCGCGCTCATCACGGACGTCCGGCCACCAATCCAGTCAAACATCGGAAAGCGCTGCAGCCAGCCTTCAGATTTGGCTGTTTCGTCGAGCAGACTTCCATCACCGGTGATTGCCACAAATTGCTTGGCGAATGGAATCCCGGCCTCAGACATCGCATGTTGCGCAGCGAGCATGCCATTGCGGGACTCCTTAGTGCCACCCGATTTTGAAATCACGGCGACCAACGTGGTTGCAAGGCGATCTCCGATCTGCGCGAAAACCTTATTGAATCCATCGGGGTCCGTGTTGTCGAAAAAGTGCACCTTCACCGGGTTGTCCGCACGCCAAAGCGCGTCATTTACTAATTCCGGCCCTAGCGCCGATCCGCCGATCCCGATGGAAAGCAAGTCGGAAAATTTTTGTCCGTTGGCGGCTTTGATTTTTCCCGCATGGACGTCTGCCGCAAACGCGAGGATGTCATCGCGCGTCTTATTCACATCGTTTTGAAGTGCTGCGGTGGGTGCCAACGAAGCATCGCGCAGCCAGTAATGGCCGACCATTCGGTGCTCGTCCGGATTGGCAATGCCGCCAGCCTCGAGTTCTTTCATCGTTACGAAGGCAGCCGCCGCCTTGGACTGCATCGAAACGAGGAAATCGTCTGCAAAATCCATTCGGCTGATGTCGAGCGAAAACCCGAGTTCAGGGTAACGGACAAAATGGGCTTGAAAACGGGGCCAGAGGGAAGTTGAGCTCATCCATAAAGAAGAGCTAGTATCTGACCGAATGGCAAACCGAAATCCAGATTGTGACAGCGAGTTTACGTGCGTAAGCGGATACATGGACAGCGCAGAAGCGCTGATCGCGTGCGGCGAGGCGCTGGCACGCCGGCTGGATGCCCCGCGAACTATCTCGTTGAGCGGCCCGCTCGGAGCCGGAAAGACGCACTTTGTGAAAGGGCTGTCACGCGGACTGGATTGCCTTGCAGAAGTCAGCAGCCCGACATTCACCCTCGTGCACGAATATGACGGCGGACGGTGCCCATTGGTTCATTTTGACTTTTACCGGCTGGAGTCGGCTACCGACCTCGATGCCCTCGGATGGCATGACTATCTCGCAGAACCATGCATCATCGCTGTCGAATGGGGGGATCGCTTCCCAGAGGCGCTGCCAACCAACTGCCTTCACATAGCAATTTCCATCGATGGCGACGGTCGTCACATCCAGATCGGGGGTGCAGAATGAACGTCCTTGCGCTGGATTGCTCGGGACCTCTGGGGTCGGTAGCCGTCGTGTCCCGTGGAGAGCCGACATTTTTTAAATCCTTCGATTGCCCCCGAGGACGGGGAGCTGAGGTGTTTGAGGTCTTGAAGGTGGCAATCTCGGCCAGCCCGCGGATCCAGCGCATTGTCGTCGGCACAGGCCCTGGATCATACAATGGCCTGCGAGTGACTGCCGCCGCTGCAGAGGGGATCGCGCTGGCGCTCGGATGCGAACGCACCGGCGTGCTCTCGTTGCTCGGATTAGATGGAGGCAACGACTTCTGGGCAGCCGGTGACGCCCGCGGCGGCACGCTCTACTTAGCTCGAATCACCGGTGGCATTCTAGTCGGCGAGATTGAGGTGCTTCCGCGGAGCGATGCAATCGACCGCATCACCGCAGAGGGATCCGGACTACGCATCTTAGTTCCATCTCTGATCGAAGGATTGAATCACGCCGAAGTGGCACATCCCGATGCCCGGCGCCTGGCCATCCGAGGCGCTAAGGAAACGTCAACGGACCAGATTTCTCCCTATTCCGCAAAACCCGTCCATATCACGTCGCCGTCAACGACCCGCCCGACGCTCGCTGCAACATCGAAGGCGTTAGAGCCCACGTAAAGAGTAGGTTTGGGATTTTTCTACAGCGATTTCGCTTGAATTGTGTCGAAATTGTAACATAATTGAAGTTCACGATCGCCGAGATCCCCCGGTGTTTGAATTCCCGGCTCCGTGCGGCTAGTGAAGGGCTTTAGTCCGGGGAAATGTGGTTCAAGGGAGTCAGAAAGAAAGACGATACGAAAAATGGAAGCAGCTCCTCACACGATGCTCAACGACAACGTTGTAAAACAACTGGCCGAGGCCGGATTTGAATTTGAAACCCGCATTTGCAGTCCCCGGCTAGTACGCGGAGCGACACCCAAAGGGCAGTATGATATCCAGTTGAGTGAAACCGGGATGGGCATTCGAACAACTTTCCTCGGACGCGGAGAAAATCCATTAACTAAAACCGAATTCCTCGCGCGAACTCAGGGGAACTGGGCCGCGGCGACCGTGAATCGGCATGTCGCATCCGTGCTCAAAAACGAACTTCAATTTCCCTGGGTCATGAAGGAGACGACGTTTCCGGATGGTGACGAGACGGTGCGGATACTCCCATTTGGTGAGGATGAATCTGCCCCGCAGCTTGTGATCCGGAAAGATGGATCCACGGGTAAAACTGCAATGGAAGTGATGAACACGCGCACGATGAGCCCCGCCGAAGCAGTGCTCATCGCAAAAGCGCTGCTCCGGGCCGCCGCAATCGCGACCGAATCCGCGCTCGAAGCATCAATGGCCAAACAAGAAATGGTAGCGTAGCGCGACGGTTTTTAAGGGGCTGATGGGGCATTCATGCGGCAGCCAGGTTCCCACGGCTGCTTTGAGTCGGCTTTTCCAACTCCATCCTCCCGGTGCCCTATTCACTGAGCCAACGACCCAGTTTCGTTTTGCT
>JBGSMR010000343.1:0-2956 GCA_041740065.1 Chthoniobacterales bacterium | reverse complement strand
CCAGTGAACTCGAGCAACACTGGCTTATTCTCCTTTTCTGCCAGCTTGAGGGCCGCAGGAAAGTCAGTGGTTGGAGCAGCAGATGCTGATAGCGCGAGGGAGGCTGAAAGAATTGCAACAGGGATGATGTAACGGAGGATTTTCATATTCTGTCGTATGACATCACTGCGTCGCAAAATGTTCAAACTTTCGTCGTTGGAACGTGGGATCGACATCCGTATGCAATGGGCTCGAAGCGTCACGCAGAAGATGATGTGCAGCCACAAATGCGATCATCGATGCATTATCCGTGCGCAATTCAGGAAGCGCCAGGTTTACAGTCACCCCCGCTCTGGCCGCACTCTGCTGCATGACTGCTTGGAGCCGCCTATTGGAACTTACTCCTCCGCTCAAAGCTACCGTGTGGCGACCGGTCTTCGAAGCCAGATCAAGAGTTTTGGCGACGAGGACATCCGTCACCGCCTCCTGAAAAGATGCGCAGATGTCCGGGATTGATGCGTCCGGGTTCTTATCGCGCAGATTTCGAACGGCAGTCTTCAGACCACTGAAGCTGAAATCCCAATCACCAGAATGCAACATGCTCCGGGGAAGATCATACCGCTTTGGGTCGCCATCGGCGGCGAGCCGATCGATTTCGATCCCCCCCGGATACCCGAGCCCGAGCAACTTGGCTACTTTGTCAAATGCCTCACCCGCGGCATCATCCAGGGTCGTTCCCAATATTTGATAGTCCGCCACCCCATGCACATCGATCAAAAGTGTGTGTCCACCGCTTACTACCAATCCGATATGAGGTGGAATAATTTCCTCACCAAAGAACGGCGAAAGCAAATGCCCTTCGACATGATTCACAGCGAGGAACGGGCACTGTAACCCGATGGACAGTCCCTTAGCGTAGGCAGTGCCGACCAACAACGCCGTCGGGAGTCCCGGTCCAGTCGTCGCTGCCACCGCTTGGAGCGACTCCACCGGGATGCTCGCGGCAACGAGCATGTCACGCACCAGTTTCGGTAGGATTTCGCCGTGCTGACGGGATGCCATTTCCGGCACGACTCCACCGAAGGGCGCATGCGATGCTGCTTGAGACCAAACTTGAGAGGCAAGTAGTCGACTAGGACCGTCCATCACGGCCACTGCCGTCTCGTCGCATGAAGTCTCAATGGCCAACACGCGGCGCGGAAGAGAGGACGCCGAGGCGGAACGAGTGGCTTGCATCAATTCGTCTTGCTGACAGTTTCGACCCGATCGGAATACATGAGGACGCCAGTAAGCGCATCCACCGCACGGTCCAGCTGAGGATCTGTTGCTTTGAGCCCCGCAGCGGTTTCTTTAAATGGAAACTCGCGCTTCCTGCGTGCCTGAAATAACGCTGTCTCCTCATCCATCGTCATGGTAGCGCGGATATCCGGGCTCACCCCATGTTCGTGGATTGGTTTGCGTCCAGGAGTGAAATATTTCGCGGTGGTGAAACGCATCGCCGATCCATCCGGCAACGCCACAACACTCTGCACCGACCCTTTGCCAAATGTGGTTTCGCCTACAACAATTGCTCGACCGAGGTCTTTCAACGCACCTGCTACGATTTCTGATCCGCTTGCGCTTGAATTATTTACCAACACGGCAAGAGGGTATTTTCTAACGCCCTGGGGCGTCTTAGAGGTGAAATACTCTCGATTCGGCGAGCGCCCCTCGGTGTAAACCACCTGCGTATTAGGAGGCAAAAACTGAGAACAAACATCGACAGCGCTATTAAGCAGGCCACCCGGATTGAACCGCAAATCCAGAACAAGCGCCTCCATTCCCTCCCCTTCTAAACGATCTAGCGCAGCGGCGAGTTCATCTGCCGTGGGCTCATTAAATTGTGTCATTCGGACATACCCGATCTTTCGGTCACTACTCGTTTCTGCGGGCAGAATCATCGCGTCATAGATGCTAGGAACTTTGATTACTGCGCGGGCTACGGTGAATTCTAGCACCTCACGAGACACGGGGCGCAGCACGGTTAGCGTCACTTTTTCGCCCGCTTCACCGCGAAGCATTTCGACAGAATCGCTCATCGTCATCCGCTCAGTTGAGGTCTCATTAATCTTCCGAATCTGATCTCCTGGCTGTAAACCGGCTTCAAATCCCGGGGTGCCGTCAGCCACAGAGATGATCGTCAATGCGCTATTTTTTGTCGTTACCGTGACCCCGAGTCCCCCAAACTCGCTCTTGGTGTCTTCCTGCATTCCTTTAAAATCACGCGGGTCCATGAACGAGCTGTGTGGGTCCAGTTCCGCCAGCATCCCCCGTAAGGCGCTGTATGTGAGATCTCGGAAACTTGTTTTTTCTCCGTTGACGTAGTCCTGACGGATCAGCTGCATCGCACGGGCAAGCACGTGGATATTTTCGTAAGGGGAATCTGGATCCGCGCTATCTCCAGCTTGTGGAGTCGCTACCGGGGAAGCCGCTTGCGAGTAAAGCTGCTCCGTGGGTGCCATGAACACGGCCCAAACAAAGAATCCTAACGAAACAAATCGGCGCAATCCTTCAGTCATGTACGTAGTGTAGCACATTCCCATCGCCGCGAAAGGTCCTCATATCGATTCAAGACTTCCGCAGTCGGCGCAGCAATTGGAGAGTAAATGGATCCCAGATTGTTTAGGAGTTGAACTGCGAGGATTTCTCGATCGAGCTTCCATCCCACGATCTGAGCCAGGGAGGTGGCACGTGTTGCAAGCGACTGGGGAAAGTCGCCAGCGCAGTGATTTACGTTGAGTCCAATGCCCACCACGGCATAGCAATCCGTCCCCGTTCGCGCTTCCGTAAGGATTCCCCCTAACTTTCGGCCTCCGAAATAAATATCATTTGGCGGTTTGATCGCTACTTCCACGCCTGCAAATGCAATCACCGTGTCGGCGACTGACACCGACACCATAGGCGTAATTTGATCAATCTGGTGCGCAGGCCATTGGGG
>JBGSMR010000322.1:0-4997 GCA_041740065.1 Chthoniobacterales bacterium | reverse complement strand
CGCCGGTGGGTTTTAAGACGGACCGGTAGACCTCGCCGGTGTCGGGGTCTGTGCGGCGGGGGGATGCAAGGCTGTAAACAATCATGTCGATCTGGCCAAGGTCTGCGCGGATGGCCTCGATCACCGATTGTTTCATTTCATTTGAAAATGCATCGCCGTTGAAGCTTTTGGCGTAAAGATTTTCGCTGGTCGCTGCGTCCTCGAATGCCACTGAATTGTACCATCCGGCAGAGGCGGTCTTCTTCTCTACGGGTTCCTTTTCAAAAAATACTCCGATAGTTGAGGCGCCCGCTCCAAAAGCCGGGACAATCCGCGATGCGAGGCCATAGCCGGTCGAGGATCCGACGACTAGGATGCGTTTTGGGGCGTTCGTCAAGCGTGGCTTTGATTTCACGAAATCAATCTGCTGCTGCACATGTGCAGCACATCCTTCCGGGTGCGATGTCGTGCAAATAAAACCGCGAATTTTAGGTGTAATGATCATGTGTCTGACGTTTTTGCCGTCTTTGGTCGGTGGACGCAAGTCTTTGCAAATTCAATTGATGCTCTTGAATATTCGCGGGTCTGCCCCGTTAGTATCAATATGAAGACATTCTGCGGGTTTTTCCGGAACTCATACTCGGGTAGCGCACTCGCATTTGCACTCACCATTGCCCTCACGGCTTGCGGGCCGTCGACGTCTGTCGATTCCACAGACGGGGTATCAATTGACGAGGAGGTTACTCGACGAGTCGCTCAACTAGAACTTGAACAACGGCTCGCCGACCTGGAGCAACGCCTTGAAGAGCAATCATTGTCGGTGGAAGAGAAAGATCGACTCATTGCCGATCAGCGCGTCTTGCTTGAGGAAAAAAACCGTAACCCGCAGGGGAATCCCGCACCAGCGCCGGTAGCCGCCACAGCCCCCGCTAGCAGCCCGTCCGCTTCGGCTCCCGTGCTCGCTCCCGGCGTGGGCAATGCAGTCGATGCAGACTACTCCGTCTTTTACGAGCGCCTCGAACCCCACGGCACGTGGCTGGAGACCCCTCAATTTGGAGAAATCTGGCAGCCCGCTCCGCAGTATACCCCACCGGGATGGCAACCTTATACCCGCGGAGAATGGACCTATGCTGACGTGGGATGGACTTGGGTTTCTAGTGAGCCTTTTGGGTGGGCAACTTATCACTACGGACGCTGGAGTAATATTTCTAACCGCGGCTGGTGTTGGATTCCCGGAAATGAATGGGCCCCGGCGTGGGTCTCGTGGAGAACCAGCGGAGATTATGTCGGTTGGGCACCTTTGCCAGTGCAGGCGGGATTCCGAGGAAATCGAATCGGTGTGAATATCGATATCGAATTCGACTCCGGTCCGGGTTGCTACAACTTTGTTCCTAATCGCTATTTTGGATCCTCGTCGATCTACCGCTATGTGATGCCGCGGAATCAGAATGTGGCGATCATCGAAAACACAACCAATGTCACCAACATCATTCGGGACAATAATATCGTGATCAATCAGGGACCGAACTACACGAGTCTCAATGCGTCGCAAGTAAATCCTATCCGTACTGCCCGGTTGCAGCGCGAAGCGAACCTCCAAAATCAAACTAGTCTCAATCCGACATTCTCAAATGGACAACTCCGGGTCGTAGCTCCTGCCGTCGGGCAAGGAAGTCCCGCCCAACGCGCTGCACGCCAGCGGGCAGAGCGGCTCGAGCGCATCGAAACAGTGACCGGATGGGAAAATGTGCGTAGTCCCGCAGAACGGCAGCGGCTCCGTGAGCAGTTCGCTCGTCAAAACCAGCGGGAGCAAGCTCGGAACCAGGCGATAGCAACTGCCGAATCCACAGCAGATCAGACCACACCCCCCGCACGGAAAACTCTGGTCGAACAGCGGGCGCAACGCGAGGTTCAGGTGCGTCGTGATGCTGCTCAGCGTGAACGCGAGCAACAAGCGAGAGTAGCCACAGCCCGTGAGCAGGTATCACCCGCATCGGCGCCAGTGGTCCAACAGCGCCAGACGCAAGAGCAACGCGAAGCACAAGCCCGCCGGGATGCAGCGCAGCGTGAGCGTGAGCAGCAGGCGAAAGTTGCTGCCGCGCGTCAACAGACGGGAACACCCCCGCCAGCCGCGAAGGAAAATCAAGCGCAACGTGAAGCGCAAGCCCGTCGGGATGCGGCACAGCGCGAGCGTGAGCAGCAGGCGAGAGTTGCTGCCGCGCGTCAACAGACGGGAACACCGCCGCCAGCCGTGAGGGAAAATCAAGCGCAGCGTGAAGCGCAAGCCCGCCGGGATGCAGCGCAGCGTGAGCGCGAACAACAGGAGCGAATGGCCGTCGCTCGTCAGGAAGTGACTTCGCGGGCACCAGCACAAAACAATCAATCGCAACGGGAGGTGCAGGTCCGCCGCGTGGCGGTTCAACGGGAGCGCGAGCAGCAGGCGAGGGCTGCGGCCGCAAGGCAGCAGTCCGCTCAAATGCAGCGCCAATCACAGCGGCAAGAAGCACCGCGACAAAGTCAACCGCAGCGGCAGTCGGCTCCGTCACAGCCGAATGCCGCGCAAGTCCAAGCGCAAAGGCAGGCCCAGGCCCGCCGCGAAGCAGCCCAAGCGGATCGTGAGCAAAAAGCCCAAGCTGAAGAAAAACAGGAAGCTAACGCCCAAGCCCAGCGTCAACGTCAAGCGATGCAGCAACAAGGCCAGCAGCGGCAGCCGCAGGCTCAGAACGCTAATGCGCAGCGTCAGGCCCAAGCCCGGAAAGCTGCGCAGGCGCAGCGTCAGCAACAGATCCAAGCGGCGCAAGGGCAACGCTAGCTGTCTCTGACACTTGTAAAATACGCGATTGGAATTTCGACTATCGGAGTTCCGTCAGCAGGATTTCGGCAGCGCGATCCAAGTCTTTGAATTCGACATTTAGCGGTGGCAATAGGCGCACGGTGCGTTCTCCCGCAGGTATTACCAAAAGTCCTGCCTTCATGAGCCGTTTGGTTAGAGCGAGTGCAGGAGTATCAGCACCTGCAGCGGCGTGCTCAGCAACAATTTCGATACCAATCATTAATCCCAATGCACGGATCTCGTGGATGTGTGGTGCATTTGCGCTGGAAAGCTTATCGGTCATGTAGGAGCCTGCCTCCCGCGTGTGTTTTAGCAAACCATGATCCGCGATCTCATCAAAAACGGCCAGTGCCGCCGCGCATGCGATCGGATTGCCACCATAGGTCGTGCCGTGCGAGCCTGGGCCAAGGAGATCACAAAGCGCGGTGCCTGCGACATCGCGCGTGCCCGCCCAGAAAGCTCCCAAGGGAAACCCATTGGCAATCCCTTTCGCCCAACTCACAGCATCGGGCTCGGCTCCGTCCACCGCTATGGAGCGCCATCCGCACCAGTCACCAGTGCGACCTAACCCACACTGAACTTCATCGTAGAGGAGCAAGAGGTTGTTTGCATCGCACAGAGTTCTCAGCTCACGCAGAAATTCCGGCTTGGCCAAATGGATCCCACCTTCACCCTGAATCGGCTCCAGCAATACGGCTGCCGTTTTCTCGGAAATTGCTGAACGGACCGTTTCAATGTCTCCCGACACGAGATGTTGAAATCCTTCCAAGAGTGGCGCAAAGCCCACCTTTACCTTGTCTTGCCCAGTCGCGGAGATGCCCGCCATCGTGCGCCCATGGAAGGAGTTTTTAAACGTCAACACCTCATACCGGCCTCCAGTCGCATGGCCGAACCGCCGCGCCAACTTAATCAGTCCCTCGTTGGCTTCCGCACCGCTGTTGCAGCAAAATACTTTTCCTCCCCTACCAATAAAATCCACCAATCGATGTGCGATCTTTGCCTGAGGGGCAGTATAATAAAGATTCGAACTGTGAACCAATCGAGCTGCCTGGTCGCTGATAGCCGCAGTCACCCGCGGGTGAGCGTGCCCAAGGGAACACACCGCGATGCCGCCGCCAAAATCCAAGTATTCGCGACCCTCGAAATCCCATACTCGAGACCCATCACCACGCTCAATGCATAGATCAAAGCGCCCGTAAGTCGGCATTACATAATCACGATATTCGGTCTGCAGGTCTTCAGTCATCTTTCATACTACAAAGCCGAATAATTAGGATAAATTCAAGGAGAAGCTCGCAATTCAAAAATATTCATCAGGCTGCTGACCGTCAGTTCTTAGAACTACCACTTCTGGATATTCGACAGGTGTTAATAGGTTGAGAGGAGACAAAAACTACAGATACAGCAAAATCTCTGGCAGGCATTTTCATCAAGCGCGCGACCATTTAGAAAATTCTGACGGACCCATTCGGAACCGCCATGGCTGGCAACTTTTACAATACCATTGTCCATTTGCGTATTTTACCGCAGGCCAATAGCAGGATCACTCGCTTGGCGGTGCCGTGGGGCCGGTAGGGCTTTTTGCCTGACGTGATGAGACGCGGTCCACTTTGCTGAAAAGTTCTTTATTGGTCTCATCAAGCTGAAGCGCTTTTTGCCAATAGAGGAGTGCCTCGGAGTCACGATTTAAGGCATGGTAGGTGTCACCAATATGATCGAAAACGACGGGATCGGGTCCAGGGAGCATCGTTGCGGCGCGTAGAAGTTCTCGAAGTGCACTTTCAAATTCTCCGCGTCTGTAGAGGACCCATCCGAGACTGTCAATGATAGCACCATTTTCGGGTTCCAATTCCAGAGCTCTACGGATCAGCGTTTCTGCTTCCTCAAGGTTCTCATTTCGATCTGCCCACATATATCCGAGTGCATTGAGTGGTAGAGCTGCGTTGATCGGATCAAGTTCGATCGACTTCTTAAACATGTCTGCTGCCTTCGAGTGTCGGCCAGCTGCCTCGGCCGTCATGCCGTAGTCGAAGTAAAATGCGCCGTCCAGCAAGTCGGGCTGCGTCACGGATGCCTCAATTTGCGCGCGCTCAAACATCTCCATGGCCGCGTCGTGGTCGCCGGCCATGCTTAAGGCTTTGGCATGGAGTTGGGTGAATAGTGCAGCCTGAGGAAAGATCTGTCT
>JBGSMR010000301.1:0-10583 GCA_041740065.1 Chthoniobacterales bacterium | reverse complement strand
GTCAGATCACAGGAGCGAAGCCCACGATGGGATCACGGATTCACCGCCGAGGATTGGCCAAGAAAAAAGGTGGCATCGGGATGCACGTGACCAAAGTCGTGTCACGGGAGTTCGTTCCCAACCTCCAAAAAAAGCGGGTGTGGGTGCCTGAATTAAAGAAATTTGTGACCGTTAAGGCGACCGCACGGGCGTTCAAGACGATTGCAAAGAATGGAGCATTTGCGACCCTCAAGGAAGCAAATCTCATTTAGATTGCGCGGCGAACGCGCGGCTTCGCAGTAACACATACTCAAACCACACCCAGAAATTAATATGGCATTTACAGTAAATAGCAAAAGATCCGGCAAGCCTTACATCCTTCATGGCCGTCTTCAAAAGCTCCGCGGCGGTCAGGAAGTCACACTTTACTTTTTTGCTGGAGAAGCAAAAGAAGGTGCTCTCGACGCGTTGCCTGAGGGTTACGAAGTTTCCGAGAACGAAAAGACGGGATTGCCGCTTCTCAGAAAGAAACGCTAATTTCGAAAGCCGCCTCGCGCGGAAAAAATTTCTTTCATTCGGGCGGATTTGCATCACGGCAAATCCGCCCTTTTTTATCTTCTCCCTGGGTGTCGGTTTGGCAACTCGCGTTACACGACAAGCATGCAGTCTCCGTAGCTGTAAAACCGATAGTTCTCGTGGATCGCTTCTTGATAGGCGGCGAGCACCTGTTCACGTCCAGCCATCGCACTCACCAACATTACGAGGGTTGACTTCGGCAGGTGAAAATTCGTGAGGAGCATCTGGACGCGATGAAACGAATACGGCGGGTGAATATAAATATTTGTCGATCCGTTTTGCGGCGTGACCAGACCTGCTGGCAGTGACTCCAGCACGCGGGCGCTTGTGGTTCCGATTGCAACCAAGCGCTTGGCTGAATTGATTGCATCAGCGGTTTCGGCGTTGAATGAAAACCGCTCGGAATGCATTACATGGTCAGTGATTCGATCCACCTTCACCGGCTGAAAGGTACCTGCTCCCACGTGCAGCGTAACAAAGCTATGCGGGATTTGTGCGAGCACCTCAGGAGTAAAATGGAGTCCGGCCGTCGGAGCTGCGACCGATCCACTGGGCCCCGCGTAGACTGTCTGGTATCGTGTGTCATCCGCGGCATCGCTCTCACGGTGAAAATAAGGTGGTACTGGCATATGACCATGCGTGGCGAAATCGATGTCACCGGAGAGAGAAATCAATCGTTCTCCACCGGGGAAGATCTCTTCCACTCGCGCCGAAATTCCTGAAATCTCGCACTGCATTCCTTCCCGTAATTTTCGACCTGGTCGAACCATGCATTTCCAGCGGCGGGGCGAGACTTCCTCTAGAAAGAGGAATTCGATGCGTGCGTCGTCCGAATACATCCGCGCTTTAAAGACCTTGGAATTGTTCAGTATGACTCGGTCTCCCGACCTCAGGTACGCGGGGAAATCTAAAAACCGGCGATGCTCGATCCGTCCCGAATCACGATGCAGCACCAGCATCCGCGATGCGCAGCGCTCCGCGAGAGGGCGCGTCGCAATGAGTCGCTCGGGAAGATCAAAATCGTAGTCATCGAGGGACTCGCTCACGGTTGTGCGTAAATAATTACGAGCTTTTCGATGGCACCCGCGTGAGGCCACATCGATTTGCTGCCGCCTCCACAAGTGCGGCTACCCGGCGCCTGAGGCGACGGGCACGCGACATTAAGATAATCACGAAGATCGCGTAGGGGACCTGTAGCCAGAAGTCCCATGAATCGCCGCTAAATTGCCGGTATGCAATGATACCCAACAAGATTGCGTTCAGCAGCAGGGTTGTGGCCACGGTGTGAAGCGATAGCTTGACGCGCGTGAGGGCCTTGGGGCCGCCGTGGTATTCCGTGACCGTAATCATGCGAATGCCCCACCACAGACTTCCGTATACCTGAGTGTCCCAGTTTTTCCAGCCCGTATCATAGGAATAGCTCCATCCTTCGGACTCCAGTGATTCGATGATTTGTGGCAGGAGAGCCTCTCGTCCCTTACCTTCCTCACTCCAAAAACGGAGATTGGAGTTGTCGCCCTCGATCATGGCAGGAGTGATGCCGGGTTCGGCAGATGCAATAACAGCCGGTGGCGTGCGCTTGTATTTCAACCATGTATAATACCGAGTCCATCCGCGAACGAGCGGCTGGCAGAGGGCGAGAAACGTGACGAGCAGTCGAGCGCGGATCGTGTCAAACTTGGGTTCCAACTTCGCGTGGATCATGTATGAGAGCGCCACCAGAAGCGTGCCACCGAGCATGAGGTACGGAACAATGCGCAGGAACGGAAGAGGGATAGAAATTGCGAGAATGAACCCGGCGAGGGTAACCCACTCGACACTGCTTAGGTAGGAGGCGATTTCAGATTGCGGGGTAGGGTAGATGCATTGAAACAATCCCTCTCCGAAAATTCCGTGATAAATTACCGGACGGTTGACGAGCCATGTGAAGCGGGGTGCGCCGTAAATCTGTCCTTTCCATTTGGCGGTTCCTGTGGGTCCAAAAAACACGAGGTGTTTGAACCGAAGCATCGATTCAGCTTCTCCATACCCCTCCTGTTGTTTGCGGAAGGCTTTGAGCGTAAATCTGCGGTAATGCCAAACAATCGCTGCGGGTGAAAAGGCAATCACCTGACCCTCCTGTTGCAGGCGCCAACAAAAATCCACGTCATCGCCAGCCTTCCGGTATTCGGGGTCGAATCCGCCGATCTTCTCGAACGCCCATTTGTAAAATGCCATGTTGCAGCCGGGGATATGCTCGGCGACAACGTCGGTGAGCAACACATGACTCGGCCCGCCTGGTGCGGCAGAGACACAGGCTTGGATCCAATCTTCCGCAGGCGGAGAGATGTTTGGGCCGCCGACTCCAGCGTAGGTTCCGCCGGTTAGTGTTTGCACCAAATAATAGAGCCAGTCGGGATCTGCCATGCAATCGGAGTCCGTGTAAGCGATGATCTCGCCGGTCGCCGCGTGGCCACCGACATTGCGCGCGTAACTGAGGCCGAGGTTTTCCTGTCGGATGCTGACGATCCAAGGATGTCGCGCTGCAATTTCCGGCGTGTTGTCTTTCGATCCGTCATCGACAAGCACGACTTCGAAATCTGGATAATCCACTGCTTTCAATGATTCGAGGCATCGCTCCAAGGTTTTTCCACCATTGTAGGAACAGACGATTACTGACACTCGAGGATAAGAATCGAGCTTCACGCGGTGCGTCATCGGTGCCTCTCCAGCGAACAGCTCGCGGACAACACCCAGTGCTTTTTTGGGAGTGCGATCGCGGCGCACCAGCCCGAATGCCCAATCCATGATGTCCATTCCGCCGCGGTACCACTCGTCGGTCCATGCGTATAGGATGGTGCCTGCCAACCCGCCGCGGACGACGCTTTCAATGTGCCAGCGAAGCATTTCCGCCTGTTCTTCTTCCGGATGGCGGATTGTGTCCATCCCGAATTCTCCCATGACAAGCGGTCGGTCATCGGAAAGGTTTTGCAGGCGAGCCAAGTAACGTTCAAAATCTTCGCGCCGGTGAAGGTATACGTTGAACGTGTAAAAATCGACGTTCTGGGGAAGGAGGTATTCGGTGGGAGGATAGCTTGCGTATGAGATCAACGCCTGTGGATCCGCTTCGCGTGCGATGTTAACCAGTTCCTCGACGAACTCGGTGACTTCGCGGGCTCCGATCCATCGGACCATGGTGCTTGGGATTTCATTTCCAACGAGGTATCCGAAGATGGCCGGATGCCCGGAGTGCTGGCGTACGCCGTCGCGGATGGCCCGGACAACTTCCTTGCGAACTTTCCGGTCTTTGAGAAATTCAATGTGTTCGGCCCAGGGGATGGTGATCAGAAGCCGGATTCCCGCATCCGCGCAGGCATCGACGAACCAGCCCGGCGGCACGTAATATACCCGGGCGAGGTTGACGCCGGTTTCGCGCATGACCGCAAGGTCACGACGGGCATTTTCAGGAGTTCCAAAATGATCCCCCTGCGCGTCGGGCGCGAAGGGTCCATAGGTCACGCCTTTGATGAAGAACTTTTTGTCACCCTCGAAGAAAAATTTCGCCCGAACGCGAATACGGTCCATTTTTTGCACAGTGAGCTATCGCTATCGGCTTCTCACCAAGATTCAATGCTGAAAACAAAAGGATTTTTTTCGGTTTCGCTTGCGTTGAACAAACTCCGATGCATTTTGTCTGACTTTACCAATTCAGAACTACCTTAAAAAAATAAAATCATATGACACTTTGGCTTCTTCTCGTAGGCGTTCCGTTGATTCTCGGCCTGATTGCGCAAGCCCGGGTTTCGGGAGCATTTAATAAATACAAAAAAATACGCGCTAGTTCGGGTGTTACCGGGGCAGATGCGGCGCGTGATATCCTGCGTGCTGCGGGAATTAACGACGTAGAAGTCCGGGAGATCAATGACATGCTGGGCGACCATTATGACCCCACACACAAACGGCTTTGCCTTTCAACCGATGTGTATAACACCCCGTCCATCGCAGCCTTGGGGATCGCTGCTCACGAGTGTGGGCATGCCATTCAGCATCAGAAAGCATATGGCCCTCTCAAATGGCGCATGGCCGTTGTGCCGGTAACGCAGGTCGCTTCGCAAATGTTACCCTTTGTGATCATTGGCGGTTTTCTCTTTCAGATCAGCGGTCTAATCACGGTCGGCATTATTTGCTATCTTGTGCTTGCGCTGTTCCAATTAATCACACTGCCGGTGGAATTTGATGCGTCTCGCAGGGCGAAAGTCATTCTTCAAGGCATGGGAATGATTCAGCCGGGGCCTGAGGCGAACGGCGTGAATAGCGTGCTGAATGCTGCTGCGTTGACTTATGTGGCCGCGTTGGTGGCAGCACTTGGCAACCTTGCTTACTTGTTCCTCTTGCGCCGCGAGTAGTAACAATCTCCGCTTGATCAAGCCGCCATCTGTCGTCCTTTCGATTGCCGGTTCCGACAATTCTGCCGGAGCCGGAATCCAAGCAGATCTGAAATCAATCACCGCGCTGGGTGGTTACGGGCTCACAGCGGTGACTTGCGTAGTCGCAGAGATCCCGGGGCGGGTGGAATCTATCCAGCCCGTTCGAGGTTCGATCGTGGCTGACCAGATTCGGCTGAGTTTTGACGCATTTCCGGTTGCCGCGGTGAAGACCGGCATGTTGTATTCAACGGCAATTATCCGCAGGACCGTGGATGCCTTGCTTGCCGCGCTCCCGGTGAAAGGTCCGAGACCTGCGCTGGTTGTCGATCCGGTCATGGTTGCATCGAGTGGCGATTTGCTCTTGAAACGGGACGCGGTGGCAGCTTACCGAAAGTATTTGATCCCGATTGCGACGCTTGTGACTCCGAATCTGGACGAATTGGCTATCCTTGCTGACTGCAAAATTCCCGATGTTGATTCGATGGTCCGCGCAGGCGAAAGGCTGGCGGAGGAATATGGAACCGCATTCCTGCTTAAGGGAGGTCATTTTCGTGGGAAGATGGCTGTGGATGTGCTTGTTGCCCCCGGAGGGCTGCGGGCGGAATACTCCGCTCCATTTATCAAGGGTGTTGATCCGCATGGGACGGGATGCACTTATTCTGCGGCTGTTGCGACCTGCCTCGCGCAGGGCGACGGGTTACGGGATGCGGTCGAACGGGCGAAACAATTCATCACGGCGGCCATCCGCCAGCGGCATCGCTTTCCGCATTCCAGCGTGCTGAATCACGATCCCGAACTCCTTGGTGGCGATTCAGTGAAACGGGAGGGATAGCTATGGCCGAACGATTGTCAGCACCAGTGCAGGCTTTGCGTTGGCTAGGTGCGCCGGGGAACAGCGTTACCGTTGCAAAATGGCTTGTTGCATTCCTCATCCTGATCCGCTTGCTCGCAGTCTTCCGGTTTCAGCACGACATCGACGAGTCTCAAAATCTTCACATCGTTTATGGATGGATTGAGGGTGAAATTCCCTATCGGGATCGATTTGATAATCACGCTCCGCTCTTCGCGTGGATGTTTGCTCCTCTCGCGTGGGTCATCGGCGAAAATCCGAATATTGTCAGTTTTGCTAGGCTCGCATTGTTTCCATTCGGGCTGGTGGGATTGTATTTTATATTTCGAATCGCACAAAAACTTGGCGATCGTGAAGTTGCATGGTGGACCGTGGCATTGTGCCTTGCACTGGCTGACTGGTCGCTGAAGTCTGTCGAATTCCGTCCGGATGTCATCTGGGCGATGTTTTGGTTTGGTGCCTTGTGGCTGCTGGTTCTCCGGTTGGATGGAATAAAATGGTGGGACGTGGCTGCGGTTGGAGGGTTATTGGGGATTTCGTTATTGGCCTCAATCAAGACAACTCTGCTAGTGCCCGCTCTGGGATTAGCCTGTGTTCTGGCGGTATGTTTTTGTCCGGCCCTGCAAAAGCGGCTGCCATTTCGCAAAGCGCTGGGGTTTGCTTTGATTGCCTGTTGCGGATTTTTGATTCCACCAGCGATTGGTTTCGGAGCATTGATCGTCAACGGCGTGGAACCCGCGCAGATTCAGTTTTGTTTATTTGAAGTCAATCAATCCACCTTCGATCTGGCGCGGTGGGCGTCGGCGGGTGGATTGATGGTAGCGATGGGAGCCGTTGCGATCGCGATATTTCGAGGCGGTGATTTTCGCTCAGCGAATACGGGCGTTGTGTTCGTGAGCGCATCGACATTTCTAATTTTACTTCTGGCCATGGCCCCCGAGGTGCGGAAACAGACGCTTCTTGTTGCGTATCCTCTGCTCATTCTTCTCGCGGTGATTTTCGTCCGCAAGTTTGATCGAGTAGGATATATCTGGAGGTCGATGGCTGTTGCTGCCTGGACTGTGATATTTGTGCACCTCGCGGTGGAATCCTCGCTCTGGCGTGATGGAATGAGCGCCCATCGGCAACTGTTGACCCAGGTCCTGCAACTCACGGATGACGATGAGTATTTGTTCGACGGACGGGGCGAAACGATCTTTGCCGAGAGGCCGGTGTACCTGGCATTTGTCGCGGTCACCACCGATGCTGTCGAGGAGGGACGATTGGATTCTCCGGATCCGGCCAGTCTTGTCACTTCGCCGACCAGTGTTGCAATCGGTCCTCTTGGGGGGCTTCCCAAGGCCTATCGGAGATATCTTAACGCGAACTACGTCTTGGCCGCTGATGGCGGACTTCGCGTATCGGGTGTGATCCTCAAACCCGCATGGAATGACGGGAAGTGGACTCAGGACGTCTCCATCGCTTTGCCTGGTCCATACGTAATCGTAAAGAACAACGAGGTGGTGGACCATGTGAACATCACCGCGTCTGGTACGCACACCTTTGATTTTGGAACAGATCGCCGCCACGGATTCCTGATTTGGGAAGAAGCGTGGACCGATGGGTTCCGGCCGCAGAATGACGGATGACGGAGGGCAGCGGGACCCGGCATTGTCTGCGGTTGCGGCGAGGCTAGGTGAAGATCGTTTTTTAAAGCGGTTGATCATGCAATCCGGGCAACGAGCGAAATGGCAGTATCAGGGCGAGGGGGTCTTGAAAATAGAGCGCGTTATTCCTGTCAAGTCGGTCGTCCGAAATGTCTTGAAGTGGACAGGGATGTTTCCCCGTGGCTATCGCAATTTTTTGGATGTTCGGGTCGTTGAACAATCGTGGACGCTCAAAAAACTCCCGCGGAGCTTCGATGGATTCAGGCTGCTCCAGATCACCGATCTTCATCTGGATCTGGACCTCGCTCTTGGTCCGGTATTGGAAACTCTCGTGGCATCCACACCGCACGATGCGGTGGCGGTGACCGGAGATTTCCGAAACCTCACTGATTCCGATTTTGGTATCGCAATGCGAGCCACCGAAAAGATCATCGCTCTCCTCGCGCCTGACCGATGGGGCACGCTTGGCAATCACGATTTCATTGAAAAAGTGCCTGAGTTAGAGCGAGCGGGATTGCCAATTTTATTGAACGAGTGTGCGACCATCCGGCGCGGCGACGACGACCTTTGGATCTGCGGGATCGACGATCCCCACTTTTACGGTACTCATGATATCGCAAAGGTTGCCGCCATTTCATCCAAAAATGCCTGTCGGATCCTTCTCTCGCACTCGCCAGAGGTTGCAGAAACCGCAGCGGGTTTTGGCTTTGATCTGATGCTGTCCGGGCACACCCATGGGGGACAAATTTGCCTGCCAGGCGGACGCGCTGTGGTGGTGCCAGTTTGGCGATTGTCGAGAGATTTGATCTGTGGACGTTGGCAGCGGGGACGAATGCAAGGGTATACGTCTCCTGGGACGGGAAGCTGTGGAGTGCCTGCCCGTTTCAATTGTCCGCCGGAGATCACAGTTCATGTGCTCAATGCAGGTTAAGTCGCCCAACCGGGCATTGCACGTCAGCGAAATTCCCGGTTAACTTGGAATTCTAGAATTATGGCAGGTCTTATTATTCGTCCGCGATCGCGGATATTGCACGGTCACGATTGGGTGTATGCCACGGAGATTCAAAAAACTTTTGGCCAACCGCAGGACGGGGATCTCGTTTCGCTCAAGGATGGACGCGATAAGCTGCTTGGCACGGCGATCTATAATTCCAAATCACAGATCGTTGCCCGCCGCATTTCCCGGCATCGACAGGTGCTTGATCGCGATTTTTTTGTTCGGCGGATCCAGCAGGCCGTTGCGTTTCGCGACCGAATGAGCTGTCGTCGGGACTTGCGCCGTGTGGTGTGGAGTGAAAGTGATGGATTGCCCGGGGTAATCGCCGACCAATACGGAAGCACGATCGTGCTGCAGACGCTCACATTGGCAATGGATCAACAAAAATCGGTGATTGCTGATGTCCTTATGGAAGTGCTCGGAGCGGAAGTGGTGATCGAACGAAATGATGCCCCGGTGCGTGCGCTGGAGGGGATGGCACCGAGCTCTGGGACGCTGGCAGGGGCACCGACTGCCATGTTTGGTGTCGATATTGATGGCGTGAAGTATGCGATTGATTTGGCACAGGGCCAGAAGACCGGGTTCTACCTCGATCAGGTTTCTAACTATCGCGCTGTCGCCGCACACGCCCGCGGCAAGCGCGTGCTGGATTGTTTTTCCAATCAGGGCGGATTTGCGTTGGCCTGCGCCAAAGCGGGTGCCGTGGAAGTGGTTGCCATCGAATCCGGCGCGGAGAGTTGTGATCGCCTGGAGCACAATGTGCAAAGCAATGCACTTCCGGTCCGTTGCGAACGAGCGGATGTGTTCGGTTACTTGAAGGCGCTTTCCCGCGCAGAGGAGAAATTTGATCTCGTGATTCTGGATCCCCCATCCTTCACCAAAGCCAAAGGGGGCGTTCATGATGCCCTGAGAGGATATCGAGAACTCCATGTGAGGGCAGGGGAGGTTCTTGCCTCAGATGGGCTGCTGGCGACGTTCTCCTGCTCGCATCACGTTGGGGCATCCGCATTTCTTGAGGCCGCTGCAGGAGGACTCATGGATGCCAGGCGGTCGGCGCGTGTGCTTGAGGAATATCGACAAGCAGCAGACCACCCGGTGGTTTTACACCTGCCAGAAACGTCGTATTTAAAGGGATTATTACTTGAAATGATGCCCGCGCGGTGATTTGTGCGGATTTGTTCCGGGTTTTCGCTGGAGTTCTTTTCGCGCGACGGTATTCTCCCGGGAAATAGCATGCCGATATCTAATAGAGACCCCGATAGCCTGGATTTCGAAGACGACGTTAGTTCCGAAGAGCTTACCGCGCAGGTTCAGCGGGCACAGGCCGAACTCGGCGAGTTAAAACGTCGGTCCGAGCAGATCGAACGCGACAAGCAGCGGCTCGAAGAACTCAGTCGTAGACAAGACGAACTTGAGGCAGGCCGGGTAGAGATGATTGATCGGTTCACGCGCAGCTTGGCTACGATTCAACGCGAAACGGAGGAAACCCAACGTCGCCTCGAGCAATTGCACTCAGTTCATAATTCTTTTCTCAGTCACACCCGGTCGCTTGAGGCCATTAATCCAAAGCTCTGGATGGGAGGCGAGCTTTCGAAAGAGTTGAGCAGGGCGATGAGTCTTCTCGACGATGCGCGCGCGGATTACACCAAGTCCCAAGTAAAACTGGACGTCGAAGTTCCCAGAGCATCCGCCGGTGAGATGACCGGTGAATACGAAGAATATTACGGCGCCGCCGAAAAAGGCTTTTCTTACTGGCTCACCGCTGGTTTCGCTTTCACCCTTCCCCTTTCAGCGGTGCTATTGCTTATCGCAGTCATTTTCTGGCTCAGCGGCATGTCAACGCCCTAACCATCGGTTATCTCACACCACCAATGCCTAAGAAACCCACTCCCCGATCTGGCAGAGAAAGTGCTGGAAATCCCGTGTTTGCTGAGAAGCAGCGGCTTAAAGAGGCGGAGAATGAAATCCTCCGCAAGCAGCGGGAACTCGAGCAGTTACTCAAAGATGCTCCGGCGAAAATCCAAAGACAGCGCCGTCAGACCCGTGATTTTATCAAAATCAACGTCAGCACACCGGCATCGACCTCCCTGCCGCCCGGTGGTCTCCGAGACCGCTTTAGTGGGGATGGG
>JBGSMR010000406.1:0-10420 GCA_041740065.1 Chthoniobacterales bacterium | reverse complement strand
CAGGCGCAACGCAAAATCGCCGTACAATACGCCAAGCGTGTCGTCGGACGAAAGGTATACGGTGGGCAGACGCAATACATGCCTCTCAAGGTGAACTACGCGGGGGTCATGCCGATCATTTTCGCGCAGGCGATCCTTTTGTTCCCTTCTACCATCGTCCAGATGGCGTTTCCTCAGTCGCCGCTTGCGCGTAGTATCGCGGACGCTCTAACGATCGGGTGGCCGCACTATGTATTCTACGCGGTTATGATCTTCTTTTTCAGCTATTTTTGGGTAGCGACTCAATTTCAACCTGCGCAGATCGCAGAAGATTTGAAGAAGTACGGCGGATTTATTCCTGGCGTTCGGCCGGGCAAACCAACGGCGGAGTTCTTGGATTTCACCATGACACGCCTCACGTTTGCCGGCGCCATCTTTCTTACGATCATTGCGGTGCTTCCCGAATTGCTCAGTCGATCCATGAAGGTGCCATACATGACGGCCCAGTTTTTTGGGGGTACGGGACTTTTAATTATCGTGGGCGTGGTGCTGGATACGATGCGTCAAATTGAAACGCATCTTCTGCAACGCCACTATGATGGATTTCTCCGGAAGGGTCGGATTCGCGGGGCAAGAGACAATCGGAACCGCATGAGCTCTGGAAATGTTGTCTCCGAAACATCGCTGCTTTGGATTTATGTTCTGATTGCGATTCTTGTCATCGCTGGAACGACCATCTTCCTTGCCGGCGGTAACTAGTGCGTCAGTGAAGAGTCATTTTATTCTGCTCGGTCCCCCTGCATCAGGGAAAGGTACGCAAGCTGAGTTGCTCGCGGCCCAGCTTAAGCTCCCTGCAGCATCGACTGGCGCTATGTTGCGTCAAGAGCGTGCAACGGGATCGGATCTGGGGCTGGAGGCTGAGAAATGGACGCGGGACGGGAAACTCTTCCCGGACGAACTTGCTCTGCGGGTAGTGAAGCACTGGCTTGATGCGGGCCGGTGGGATAGATTTTTGCTCGATGGATTTCCGCGCACGCTCGGGCAGGCGCAGGCTTTTGATGATGCCCTTCTTGCGCATGGACTAAAGACTGACCTGCTTGTGCTCCACCTTGAACTCGCCGCAGCTGCAATCCGCGCTCGCGTAGCAGACCGGCTTACTTGCCGGGATTGCGGTGCAACGTATGGTGGTGCCTTTCATAAGTTAGACGACTTGACGCCGTGCCCAGATTGTGGCGGGCTGCTGGAACGCCGGGCTGACGACACAAGTGCCGCCCTTGAAAACCGCCTCAGCCAGTATCGTGAATTGACTTTGCCTGTTTGTGATTACTATCAGGCATCCGGTCGACTAATGAAAATCGACGCATCGCAGTCACGCGAGACAATTCATGACTGCATCATGGCAGCGGTTCAGTCGGAGGATGAACAATGATTCCCATCAAGACTGAAGCGCAGATAGAAAAAATGCGGGCAGCAGGAGATTTGGCTAGCAGCGTTTTGAATGCGGTTGCGGACTTGATTCAGCCAGGAATTACCACCGGAGAACTCGACCGTGCGGGCGGACAGTTTATTGCGGATGCGGGAGCAAAAAGCGCCTTCATCGGGTATCGGGGAACCTTTCCTTCGCATCTTTGTATTTCCGTGAACGACGAGGTGGTTCATGGCATCGGTGGCAAACGCAAGGTCAACTATGGGGATATCATCAAGCTCGATTGCGGGGTGATTTTCGACGGCTGGATCGGAGATACCGCGGCCACTATCCCAGTGGGAATTGTGGAACCAGAAATTGAGCGTCTTTTGCGCGTGACCGAGGAAACCCTCTTGGGCGCTCTCGCGCTCGTAACCGAAGGCCGCCGCCTCGGAGACGTATGTCATTTTATCGAACAGGAAATTGTACGCAGCGGGTTTTCTGTAGTGCGTGAATTTGTCGGTCACGGCGTAGGCAGTCGCCTCCATGAAGAACCGCAAATCCCTAACTATGGACGCAAGGGCACGGGCCCCAAACTCAAGGCTGGAATGACCCTCGCCATCGAGCCCATGGTCAATATGGGGAGGGAACAGGTGAGAGTGCTCCCCGACAAATGGACGGTTGTCACCAAGGATGGGTCTCCGTCCGCACATTTTGAGCACACCGTTTTAGTAACAAAAGATCAACCAGAAGTCTTGACATGGCGCAGGAAGTCGCTATTGAACTAAGCGATAAGGTTGTCGAGTTGTCTCCAAATGCCTCGTTCCGAGATGAACAAGGTGTCTGGTTACGCAGGGCTCGAGAGCACTCCTGGCTTCGCGGCGTTGATTTCAACGGTACGCATTTGGATACCATTTCCAAGGCCTGAGTGTCCCCGGATGACCCGACTAATTAGCCACAAATTAATTTTAACTGAAACAAAAATCATGAAAGTCCGAGCATCCGTCAAGCGGCTCTGTGAAAGTTGCAAAATCGTGAAGCGTGAAAACGTTGTGCGAGTCATCTGCAAGAATCCACGCCACAAGCAAAAACAAGGATAATCCCAATTTTTGATTTTGGGATTTGGATTTCTTAATCGGGGGTATCTACCCGATCCACAAATCCCGGCGGCTGGCCTCCAAAATCACCAATCGAAAATCAAAAATCACCAATCCTAAAACTATTATGCCACGCCTACTTGGAGTTGACATCCCCGGAGAAAAACGCATCGAAGCGTCCCTCCCATACATTTACGGAATCGGGCCGAAGACCGCACGTCGCGTCCTCGAGCAAGCCCAGATTGATCCTAACATTCGTGCCAAGGACCTCAGTCCTGAGCAAATCGGTTCCATCGTTCACGCAATCAGCGGAAGCAGACTCCTGATTGAAGGCGACCTTCGACGGGAATTGCAAAGTAACTTGAAGCGCCTCCAGGCGATCAATTGCTATCGTGGCATCCGTCACCGGCGGGGACTGCCTGTTCGCGGTCAGCGCACATCGACCAATGCTCGCACCCGCAAAGGTCCGCGCCGCACGGTGGGCGTCCAGCGCAATGCAAACGCCAAGACCGGTAAAGTCTAATCTGAATTAAGGGAAATATCATGGCCGAAGAATCCAAAGACCCAGTTGCCCCCGATGCCGAAGCGGCACCGGAGGAAAATAAACCTGCCACCGAACCAACGCCCGTTGCTGAGGCACCTGCTGCGGAAGTTCCAGTGGCCGACGCCGTTGCCGAAAATGTAGCGAGTGAGGCACCCGCCGCGCCAGCGGAAGCGGAGACGCCCGCACCTGATGCAGCAGCGCCTGCTGTAGCTGCACCCGTTGCAGCGGCAAAACCCAAAGCTCCTAAGACTAAGGGAAAGAAAAAAGACGCTGAATCAGCCCCTGCTGAACCGGCCAAGATCAGCATCTCGCTCGATGACACCATCGAGCCGATCAAGATCGTCAAGGCCAAGGGAAGCAAAAATGTGACGCAGGGCATCGCCCACGTCCAAGCCAGCTTCAATAATACCATTGTCAGCCTCACTGACCTCCGTGGTGCAGTGTTGGGATGGTCTAGCGCTGGCAAATGCGGCTTCAAAGGCTCCCGTAAAAGCACGGCATATGCCGCGCAGATGGTTGCGCAGGACGCTTGTCGTCAAGCGATGGGTCATGGACTCAAAGAAGTCGAAGTTCGCGTCAAAGGTCCGGGAGCAGGCCGTGAGTCTGCCGTCCGCGCCATGCAGGCGATAGGGCTCGAGATCGCAATCATCCGCGACGTGACCCCGGTGCCGCACAATGGATGCCGCCCACCAAAACAACGCCGCGTCTGACCGGAATCTGATAATCTCAACTTCGAAATTTTAAAATGGCTCGCAATACAGGACCAAAAACAAAGATCAGCCGGCGCTATAATGTGCTTCTGGCTGGATCTGCAAAGGCGTTCGAACGCAAAAATTACCCTCCGGGCATGCACGGCCCAAAAGGCTCGCGCCGCAAAGTCTCCGACTATGCGCTCGCATTGGCTGAGAAGCAAAAACTCCGTCATCAATATGGCGTGCTTGAGAAGCAATTCCGTCGCTACTTCCAGATTGCTATCAGCAAACGGGGTGTAACTGGTGTTACGTTGCTTCAACTTCTGGAAACCCGCGTCGACAATATCGTTTATCGCATGGGGTTTTCTAGAACGCGTGCAGGTGCACGGCAACTCGTCGCTCACGGCCACGTTCGTGTGAACGGACGTAAGCTAGATGTGTCTTCGGCAAACCTGCGCCCTGGCGACAAAGTATCGATCAAGGATGTTCCGGGATCGAAGCGTCTCGCGCAGCGTGGAATCGAACTCTCTCAGGTTGCCAACGCACCCGATTGGCTCGTGGTTGATAAGGAAAACTTAACCGGTGAGGTCATGCGAATTCCGACCCGTGAGGAAATCAACCCGATTGCAAACGAGCAACTCGTCGTTGAGCTCTATTCCCGATAGTTTGAGACTTCCCTAGGGAGAGAATTCTCCCCCGAAATAGGACGGATGCCTCTGGCTCTGTCGATGATGCGCCCGCCTATTGGCGGGCGCATTTTTTGTACGTTAGTAGCCCGGATTTGCTGCAGACGGGATTCTGCATGGCAGACGTGATTTATCGGTTGTCGTGGACTGCGCGGTGTGCTTTGCTGTCCGACTCGCTATATTGCATTATGAACGTTTTTGTAGAATCCAAACCCAATTGTATCGCCACCCTTCGCGTAGAACTTGAGCCTGAGCGCGTCGAAAAAGAATGGCAGGCAGTCTCCAAAGCCTTCCAAAAGCAGGCTCGCATTCCGGGCTTCCGGCCTGGTAAGGCACCTCAGGCGCTTATTGAAAAGAAATTCGAATCAGACATCCGCGAAGAGCTTCAAAATAAGCTTCTCCGATCGGCCATGAATGAAGCCATTGAGGAAAAAAAGCTTCGTGTGATCTCGGTTTCAAATGTGGACAAGGTGGAAATCTTGCCAGACCGGTCCATGCATTTCACCGCCACTCTCGTTATGTCTCCGGAATTTGAGATGCCCGATTATTCGACGATTGAGATCGAGGCTGCGCGCCGCCCCGTGGGCGACGACGACGTTGAGAATGCGTTGAAGACCATCTCCGAACAGCATGCAGAATTTGAGACGATTGATAGCCGGGCTCTCGAGATGGAAGATTTCGCAGTGCTGACTTATGAAGCAAAATTGGATGACGTGCCCTTGATAGTATCCATGCCCGATGCGCCGAAACTTCTTGCAGGCAAGCCAAATTGGTGGATCCGCGTTTCACCCGGAACTTTGGCACCTGGATTTTCCGAGGCGCTCACGGGTTTGGCAATCGATGAAACCCGAAGTTTCGAACTCACACTTCCTGAGGACTTCTCGCATGAAGCGCTCCGTGGTAAGTCCCTCCTGTTTACAGCCACACTTCATGAGATCCGATCGCGCAAGTTGCCTGAGCTGAATGATGACTTTGCATCGAGGGTCGAACCCGGAAAAACCATGCAGCAACTCCGCGATGAAATTCGCAGCGAAATGGAAAAATATGCTGACCGCGATTTTGAGACAACCAAGCGGAATGGAGCGATCCAACACTTGCTCACGAATGTTACCTGCGACCTTCCGACGCACCTCGTGAACAACGAAATGCAGGATATTCTCAAGGAGATCGTTCAGGAGAATCAAGTTCGGGGGATCAGCGACGACGAACTCAAGTCTCAGGAAGATCAAATTTTGGGATTTGCCAAACAAAGTGCTGCGGACCGCGTGCGTTCGCGCTTCCTCCTGCTGCGCATCGCCGAGCATGAAGCCCTTGAAGTCACTCAGGAGGAAATGACGACCTACATCATCCAGATGTCGGCTCGGTATGAAATGCCTGTGCAGAAGCTCATTAAGGACCTCCAGCGGCGCAATGCGTTTGGCACAATTCGTGAGCAGATTCTTGTTGGTAAGACCCTTGAATTCATAGCATCCAATGTTACCGTGAAAGCTCCCGTTGAAGCAGTTGCTCCAGCGGCTTAATAATTATCTCTCGAAGTAAGTTAATTTATGTTGGTTCCAATAGTAGTAGAGCAAACCGGGCGCGGAGAACGCAGTTACGATATTTTTTCCCGTCTGTTGAAGGACCGGATCATCTTCATCGGTACCGGAATTGATGATACGGTCGCGAACCTCGTGATTGCGCAGATGTTGTTTTTACAAATGGAGGATCCAAAAAAGGACATCCATATTTACATCAACTCTCCGGGTGGTTCGGTGACTGCGGGCCTCGCGATTTACGACACGATGCAGTTTGTTACCTGTGACGTGACGACGTATTGCATGGGGATCTCCGCCAGTATGGGAGCTGTATTGTTGGCCGCAGGAACCAAGGGGAAACGTTATGCGCTTCCTAACTCTGACATCATGATTCACCAGGTGTCTGGTGGAGCCCAGGGACAGGCCAGCGATGTGGAGCGGCAGGTTGAGTTCATGTTCAAGCTTAAGAAACGCTTGAATCGTATCCTCTCGCATCACACCGGGAAGCCAGTTGAGCAAGTCGAACGTGATGCAGATCGTGACTACTATATGTCTGCAGAGGAAGCGAAGTCGTATGGGCTGGTTGACCATGTCGTTCAGACACGCAAGGACACGCCGCCGGAGTTGCTGGCCGACGCGAAACCTGCGGAATAGTTTTTCCGAATGGCGCGGCCCTCAAATCTCACGATGTGCTCTTTTTGCGGAAAGGGCCATTCGGAAGTCCGTAAGCTCATTGCGGGCCCTGGTGTCTATATTTGCGACAGCTGCATCACTGTTTGCAAAGGCATTCTGGATAAGGAATTGGGTGAGGATTCCAAGAAACAAAACCCGTCGCTGCGCGTTCCGAAACCTGCTGATATCCGACGTGAGTTGGATCAGCATGTTATCGGCCAAGATGTTGCCAAGAAGTTCCTATCCGTCGCCGTACACAATCACTACAAACGCATTTCCCAGGATTCCGGCGAAAATCCACTCAAGCTGGACCCCTACGCAGGCGTAGAGATCGAGAAGAGCAATATCTTACTGATTGGTCCTACCGGCTCAGGAAAGACGTTGCTAGCGCGGACGCTGGCTCGTGTGCTTGATGTGCCATTTTGCATTGCTGATGCGACGACCATCACTGAAGCAGGATATGTCGGCGAGGACGTGGAAAATATCGTCCTCCGGTTGCTTCAAAGTGCCGACTATGATGTCAAACGGGCCGAAGTGGGAATCGTATATATCGATGAAATCGACAAGATCGGTCGCAAAACCGAAAATGTTAGCGTCACGCGTGATGTCTCGGGTGAGGGCGTGCAACAAGCGCTGCTGAAAATTCTGGAGGGTACGGTGTGCAATGTGCCGCCTCAAGGCGGTCGCAAGCACCCGCAGCAGGAATATATTCAGGTCAACACAGATAAAATTCTCTTCATTTGCGGTGGTGCATTTGTAGGACTGGAAAAGATCATCCAGCGTCGGAGAGGTGCTAATTCCATGGGATTCCATATCCCCGGTAGCGTATCGACAGTGAACGCCGCGACTGCTGCCGCGGTGCGGGCAGTCGAGCCTGAGGACTTGATGAGCTTTGGCCTGATCCCTGAGTTCATTGGGCGGCTACCAGTGGTTACCACGCTCGATCCGCTCACCGAAGATGAACTGGTGGAGATACTTACCGAGCCGAAAAACGCGATGGTGAAGCAATACTCCAAGCTGATGTCCATGGACGGCATTAATCTTTCTGTGACCAAAGATGCTCTGCGTGCACTGGCTGCTGAAGCTGTGAAGAAGGGAACGGGAGCTCGAGCTCTCCGGTCTCTTATGGAACGTATCATGCTCGATGTGATGTACGAGGCACCGAGCCGTGACGACATCTCGGACATCACGATCAATCGTGCTGTTGTTGAAGGAAAACGCTCGCCCCTCCTCCGGCGTAAGCAGGAAAAGGATGCGGCGTAGGCCGAACTCCGCATGAACACTCCCGCGGGGACGTTCGCCTACCTTTTCGAGCGGTTTCCCGCATTTTCACAGACCTTCGTTTATCGAGAGGTCATCGCCATGCATGCGATTGGAGTGAAGGCAAAAGTCTTCTCGATTCGTGAACCCAGTGGTGAGCCAGCCCAGGATTTCCCTTCCGAATTAGTCGGGATTACAGAATATTTACCCCCGAATTTTCAGGAGCGAATTGAGGGTGATGCAGTTTTTCGCCGCGCTGCGCGCCGGGGAATTAAGCAACTTACGGAAGTGTGGGGAGATGACTCCGAGAAACGCAGAATCTACGAAGCGCTCTGGTTGGGTCCTGAACTCCGTCGTGTGGGAGTTGACCACGTCCATGCGCATTTCGCAGGGATGGCTGCGAGGACGGCATTTTGGCTGCATCGGCTGGAAGGGATTCGTTTTAGCTTCACGGCGCACGCAAACGATGTTTTTTGTGACGAGCCGACGGAGCGGCTCGACCAAATAATTTCTGCTGCCGAGTTTGTTTCCACAGAGACAGAGTTCAGTGCAAAATTTCTGCGAGATCGTCATCCGCGCTATGCAGATAAAATCTTCCGAGTGTTCAATGGAATTCCAATGCTGCCGCTCACGAGAGCTGAGGCGAAGTGCCCGCCCCTAGTGATTGGTGTCGGACGTTACATCGAGAAAAAGGGATTTGAGGATTTGATCGCTGCCTGCCGTCAATTGAAGGACATTGAGTTCGAATGCCAGATCGTGGGTCAGGGACCATTGGAGGCCTCTCTTCGTGAAAAAGCGGCTTCTGGGCCAGGAAATATCCTAATCACTGGTGCTAGAACTCAGAATCAAATCGCGTCCGCTTTTGCGCAAGCGTCCCTATTTATACTTCCATGTGTCTATGCTGCGGACGGTGGTAGTGACAATCTGCCAACGGTGATTATGGAGGCAATGGCTGCGGGTCTGCCAGTAATCTCAACTCCGGTCGCTGGCGTTCCTGAAATGATAGTCGATGGCGAGACAGGATATCTTGTTCCGGAGCGCGATCCGGAGGCTCTTGCGGCCAGGATTCGCACACTGCTCGGCGATCCCGAGCGTGCGCGGGCGATGGGGCTTGCAGGACGCCATCGATGCGAACAGCTATTTGACGCAGAACGTGTGGCTGAGCAACTTCGGGACATCTTGCAAAAACATGGTGCCTTCGAGCCCCCCAGCACACTTCCATGGTGGAAGCGCTGGTTAAAAGTCTGAGAATTGCAAACCTCTTCCGCGCCGCGGCCGAGGGCGACGCGACGACCGGTTGGGATGCGCCCTATTGCGCCTGTAACGCCTCTTGTTGCGCGACGTTTATCTTATTCAGACGACGAATTTCTGTACGGATCCGCGCAATCTGACGATTTCTTACGGTCACATTTTTTACGTTATTGCTGATCTCAATCACCCGGAACTGAAGGTAAAAAATCTCCAACTGGACGGGTGTGTATTGAGGGGGCAATGGGGGAGTTGGCGCAGGCGCAGGGGCTGGCATTGGCGTTGGAGTTGGCGTTGGACGGGGTCCGAAAATAATGCCCGTTGCGTTGGATACATCAATGTTGTTGGTGCCACCCGGACCATTGTTCACAATGGAGTTATCGACGACGAAAGTCCCGTTGCAAGCACCGGTCGCATAGAGCCCGACGGCAGTGTTTAGCGTGATGCTGTTTTTTATGATGTCGTTGTCAGTCGAGCTCTCGATATAGAGCCCGGCTTCCTCATTGGATTGGATCGTGTTTTGGAACGCAGCATTGTTCCCGCCGATGGTCGTGCCTCGGGTGCCAGAGCCAAGCAGAATGCCGCCCAGGGTATTTGGGATTGATACTGGATTCAGTCCGGCTCCGAGTCCGACAAATGACCCATAAATGCGGTTATTGAACGCTTGACCGACAATCGCGATTCCGTAACCGTCGTTTCCTGAGGCATGCACAGCTCTTTCAACGGATGGTTGAAAGCCGCCGATCGCATTATTGTGCGCGGTGCCACTGATGACGATGCCGGAGCCCTTATTTGGGATCGGAGCCGAGATCACCGTGTTGGTTCCCGTGGCTGTGTCGGTGATTTCTACGCCCGATGCATTGCCTGTGATCTCGATGCCGTTGGCTTCGTTGCCGGAGATAATGCATGTCTGGATGCGATTGTTTCCGCCGGTTGCGGAGATCATTATTCCATTTAGCCCATTTGGAGATGCGAACTCCTGAAAGGCCGCGATTCCGCCAAAAGTATTGAATGAGATAAATCCGGACACCGTGTCGCGGACTTCGATGCCGTGGCCGGTGTTGCCCGAAATCACGTTTCCAAGTGGAATAACTCCGCCAACCTGCGTGTTTGCGGAACTGCCCGCGACCACTAGACCATTGAAGCCATTGGGCACACTTGTCATGTTATCGGCTCCCATACCGACGAAGTTGGCTTGGATCGTCACGTTGTCCGAGTCTTGGACTCGGACGCCATTGTAACCGTTTCCTGAGATGACATTGTATGCGACAAAGGGATTTTCAAAGAGTGTGCAACCGATTAGCGAGTTCTGCGGGGCGT
>JBGSMR010000201.1:0-2706 GCA_041740065.1 Chthoniobacterales bacterium | reverse complement strand
CCTTGGACGTGATGGATGCCGCTTCGCGCACCAGCGAACTCGCCCGCATGCTCGGCGATCGCAAGGGAACTGCTGCACTGGCACACGCCCGCGAACTCCTTACCAAATAAATTATTCATGTCCAAAACGACACTCATTATAGGTGCCGGCCTCAGCGGTCTGGTTGCCGCCCATGTGCTCCACAAGGCAGGCACTGCGTTCACTCTCATTGATTCAGCCGACGCGGTCGGCGGTCGGGTCCGATCGGACATCATCGATGGCTTTACGCTTGATCGCGGGTTTCAGGTTTTGCTCGATTCGTATCCGAGCGTTAAGCAATTTCTCGATCTGCCCGCGCTTGCTCCCCGTTATTTTGATTCGGGCGCATTGTTGGCCGATAAGGGAGATTTTTTTCGCCTCCTCCATCCTTTGCGTCACCCCGATTGGCTGGGATCGACCGCGCTGACGCCCGCCTTTTCTTGGGCGGACAAATTCGCGCTTCTATCATTGGTGCTGGGATGTATTGCGAATTCGGATGCGTCAATTTTGGGGAGGTTACAACCCCGTGATGAAACGACCAATGCCATGCTCCAGCGGTTGGGCGTGAGTGAGCAAATGATCGAGCGATTTATTCGGCCATTTTTCGGTGGGGTATTTCTCGATGATTCCCTTGAGACCAGCGCTGGGTTGTTTCGCTATTACTTAAAGAAATTTGCTCTTGGACGGGTCTTGATTCCTGCGGGCGGGATGGGGGAAATCCCCAGTCAGTTGGCTGCGCGCCTCCCCGCCGAGTCCCTGCGGCTCAATGTCCCGATCGACCACCTGGAGATTGTCGGTTCACGCGCAATCGCCGCCGTTGCATCATCGGGAGAGCGGATTGAGGCGGATGAATTTGTCCTTGCGACGGATGAAATTTCGACCTGCCAGTTGCTGGGCCAACCTAATATTGCCGCACGGCCCGCACTGGGTGTAACCACCGTTTACCTCAAGTCCGGCCAGTCGATGTATACCGGCGGGTTGCTGGTCCTCCCATCAACAAATCCTTTGCGCCTGATCACTCATCTAGTCCAAATTTCTAACGTCGCGCCGGAGGTCGCTCCGCCCCCATGGCGTTTGATCAGCGTGACGGTGCTTCATCCAGGAGCCCTCACCGACACGGAACTCAGCGCGCGAGTGATTGAAGAAGTCGGAGACATTTTCACCGAGGTTCGTGGGCATCTCGAGCCGTTGCATGTGGTTCGCACGCCCTACGGTCAGTTCGTGCAGCACCCCGACGTCCCGTCGCAGATCCGAGGTCTGACGTTGGCAGAGAATGTCCGATTGGCGGGAGATCAGGTCGGAACCGCAAGTATCGAATCTGCAATGTCCGCCGGGGCCAATGCAGCGAAAGCTTTGCTTGCCGGGAGATAAATTCAAGATGCCAATCCTCGCTCTCTCCACATGCTGGAATTCCAGCCGACACCGCACCGGCGATGATTGCTTGCGCGAGATTGTAGACATGGGGTTCGAGTATGCCGAACTCAGCCATGGCCTGAATATCCACCATATGGAGGGGATGCTGAAATTCGTCGAGGCGGGTGGAATCAAAGTCACGAGCCTGCACAATTTTTGTCCGCAACCGATTGAGGTGATCACCGATTCGCCCGACTGCTATCAGTTCAGTTCTAGCCGCCCAGAAGTCCGGCAACGTGCGGTGAAGATGACCTTGCAGACTATTGAATTTGCCCAGCGCTTTGGGGCGGATCGCATCGTCGTACACGCGGGGACCATAACTAAAATGGCGGGCTTCGGCCGTGAACTCATCGACTTGGTGATGCAGGGGAAGTATCTCTCGAAAGAATATGTGGAAAAGAAATTGGATGGCGTGCGCCGTCGGGAGGACGCATCCCAAGAGGCCATGGAGAGGCTCAGAGAAACGCTCAAACCTGTGATCGCAGCGGCAGGCGAAGCCGGGGTCCGTCTCGGCATTGAAAATCGGGACAGCTATGAGCAGCTCCCCAGCGAGCGCGAATTTCCGGAGTTGTTGGACGAGTTGGGGCCGCACTGCGGCTACTGGCATGATTTTGGGCATGCCCAGCGAAAAGAAAATCTCTCTTTGATTAATCATGCCCAATGGTTGGAATACATGGCTAGTCACGCCATCGGATGCCACGTGCACGATTGCGTATGGCCCGCAGAGGACCACCAGGTGCCGTTTTCAGGACAGATTGACTTCCCCCGACTTGTCGCCATGCTGCCGAATGACATTCCCTTTGTGATCGAATTACATCCGAAACGACCGGCAGACGATGTGGCGGCTGCGGCGGCAAAGTGGCGCGCTACCTTTTCTTGAAATGAAACGAATCTTGATGACAACGCTCCAGGCCGCGATTTCGCTGGCCTTGATCTGGTGGATTTTCCACGACCCCGCAAAGCGACAACTCATGGGCGATGCGCTAGGCACAGCAGACCTTTGGTGGTTTTTGCCGGGGCTGATTGCTGTCGGAGGCACCGTCGCCTTGCAAACTTGGCGTTGGCAACTCCTGCTTGGTGCCATGGGGATTCGCCTTTCCTATTTCCGCTGCGGACAGCTTCTGCTGATCGGGATGTTTTTTAATTTGTTTCTCTTAGGAGCTACGGGTGGGGATGTGGTCAAAATTTACTACGCGATGCGTGAGGCACCAGGCGCCAAAGTGGGGGCGTTTCTGAGCGTTGTCGTCGACCGTGTGGTCGGGATTCTTGCGCTGG
>JBGSMR010000393.1:0-6234 GCA_041740065.1 Chthoniobacterales bacterium | reverse complement strand
CTACGGAGCGAGTAAATTTGCGATCGAGCACGTCACCCGCACGTTTGCACTCGAACTTGCGCCCCACGGGATCCGCGTCAATTCCGTCAGCCCCGGCATCATTCCCACGCCGATGTGGGATAAGGTGGACCGAGATCGTGGCGCCCTGCTCGGCCTCAAGGAAGGCGAACTCACCAAAAAAATGATCGGTGCTATCCCATTGGGCCGCCTCGGTGAAACCGACGAAATTGCGGCAGCCATCCATTACTTTCTATCCGCCGACTCTCAGTTTACGACTGGGCAAATTCTTGGCGTTGACGGCGGGTGGTCGCTTGCCAATGCATGATCAAATAACGGCTCAAGACGTCAAGCTCGCCCGCCCGGATCACTGAAGGCTAGGCCGCGAAATTTGAATTGGCCCCCGTTCCCGCTCTCTGGTGCGTCTAAAATGTCGATTTGAAGGCTATTAAAATTCAAATTTATTGTTGCATTTAAATCATTTTATTGTCTTTTATACAATACCCAATGTCCTCTCCTTCCCAACCGCAAACCATTCTTCTCCCGAATGTGGAACTTAATATGGACCAGGTCACCGTCACGAACGTCTTCGTGAGTCCGGGGGATTTGGTTTCTGAAGGCCAAGCGCTGGGTGCCGTGGAAACCCAAAAAGCGAACATTGAAATCCCCAGCCCTCGGGCGGGATTCGTGCATGAGGTTTTCATTATTGAAGGACAGGAGATCGGCGAGAAAGCTCCTGTGTGTTCGATCGGAAGCGAATCCCCCTTGGTCCAAGCGAAAGCCACCGACAAGCAATCACCTTCGTCTGTCACAATCGCTGCAATTGCTGAAAGCGCGCCCTCTACTCCCATCCTAAAAGTGCGGGCGTCGCCGGTGGCCCGAAAAGTTGCAAAATCACTGGGCTTAGAGTTAGCGACCATTTCAGGCACCGGCCCGAATGGACGCATCACCAGAACTGACGTCGAGGACTTTCACTCACAGCTTCCTGTTGCGCGTGCGGAGTCACCCGCATCTACAGCACCCGCACCGAAAACACCCGTGCCCGGAGCGCCAGATGGAGATTGGCAGCCATTTCCTCAGGCACGAGCGGGCATTATCGCGCAGATGGAACTCGCTGCACGAACCATCCCTGTATTTTCGGTGAGCCGTGAGTTCGATGTCACCCCGTTGAGCCGCAAGCAACCGGGCGTAACTTTTACGCATCGGCTCATTCTCTGCCTTGGCCGGGCCTTGGCCGATCACCCCGCCTTGCGCTCGAGCATTGAAGGCAATCGGTTTCGCGTCGAAGAAGTGTCGGTGGCGTTGGCCATGGATACGGCCGCAGGTCTACAGGCGCCAGCCATCCGCCTCCCCCAAGATCTTTCGCTTCCCGAGATTTCAGCGACCGTTCAGCTTCTGAAAGCACGTGGCGACGCTGGACAACTCAAGCGTGCGGACTTTGAGCGCGCTCCATTTGCTTTATCCAATCTTGGAATGCTCGGTGTAGACGTTTTTCAGCCTTCCGTTTTTGCCGGACAAGCCGCTGTACTCGGCACAGGCCGCGCAGTGGATTCTGCGGGCGGACGTAAAACGGCTTGGTTCACCCTCGCGTGCGACCACCGTGGCGTTGACGGTGCAGAGGCCGCACGCTTTCTCCAAAGTCTTCAACGCGAAATTGACAGCCAATGAGACTTCTAGAACATCAATGTAAACAATTGCTCGGACGTTACGGTATTCCGTTCACTACCCCGCACTTGGCCACTACCGCAGCGGTAGCAGAAGCCGCATTCCTCGCTTTGGGCGGTCCATCAGTGATGAAGGCCCAAGTTCCTTTTGGAGGACGCGGAAAACTGGGTGCAGTACGCATAATTACGTCAGCTGCCGAGGCCATTGAGCACGCGACAGATTTGTTAGGAATGGAGATTCGTGGATATCCCGTGAGCACGATCACCCTCGAACCGAAAGCCACTTTCACCCAAGAATATTATGTGGGTATAACGTGGGATCTACGGAAACGCCAACCGGTCGCGATTTTTAATCCTGCGGGCGGCGTTGACGTTGAATCGGGCGTTGGGCAGGCTGCTCAAAGAGCGTTTGATCCCAGAACCCCTCTCACTCCCTACCAGGGTCGGGAACTCGCTGCGGAGGGCGGACTCGCAGGTCGCGAACTCGTACTCATCGGCTCTGCAATTGCCGCGCTAAGCCGAGCGTTCCTGGAACTGGACGCCTTGACGCTGGAGATCAATCCGTTCGTGGTGACGGCGGAACACAAACTTCTGGGATTGGACGCACATGTGGAACTCGATGACGATGCCGCCTATCGCCTCCACGACGCATTGGCTGAACTCGGCGAAATCCCGCGCACATCCGGCAACCGCCCACCAACCGCAATCGAGGAAGAGGCTGCTCGGATCGACGCGAGCGATCATCGCGGCGTAGCGGGTCGATTGGTAGAGTTCCCCGGAGATATCGCACTCCTCATCGGCGGTGGCGGAGCGAGTCTCACGGTCTTCGACGCGGTGCTCCGGCACGGCGGACAACCCGCAAATTATTGTGAAATCGGAGGGAATCCCACGGCCGAGAAAGTCGCCGCTCTGACTCAACTTTTACTCTCAAAACCAGGTGTCCGCCATCTCGCAGTCATCATGAATGTGGTCAATAACACGCGCGCTGATGTCATGGCCCATGGTGTCATCCAAGGCATCCGCGCTGCCGGCCTGGAGCCCTCCCGCGTGCTTTCGGTCTTTCGCATTCCCGGTTCATGGGAGGACGAGGCCACCGCATTTCTCGCCGAAAATGGCGTGACTGCACTCGGTCGTGAAGTTTCCTTAGATGCCGCTGCCGCCCTTGCCGTGCAACACTCCCGCCCCTGATTCTGTCATGCTGATTTCTCCTGAAGATAAAATCCTCGTTCAAGGCATCACGGGTCGTGAAGCCAGCGAGATGGTCGCCGAGGCCCTCGCCTACGGCAGTAAAGTCGTAGCCGGAGTTACTCCCGGAAAAGGGGGCCAGGTCGTCCACGGGATCCCTGTGTATGATACGGTCCAGGCAGCCGTCGCGGCCCACCAACCCACCGTCACCGTGGTCTCCGTGCCCGCAGCAGGCGTGCGGGATGCCGCATTGGAAAGCTTTGCCCACGGCATCACGCTCTGCCTGATCATGAGTGAGCGCATTCCACGACGCGATACGGCTTGTATCGTCGCCGCAGCCCGCGAGAGCGGCTGCACTGTCATCGGACCAAATACGCTTGGCCTCATCCGGCCGGGGGTAGCCAAGCTCGGAACCATCGGCGGGCGCGTGGACAACGTGCGAAAATCTTTTTTACCTGGGAGCGTCGCCATTCTCTCACGGAGTGGCGGTATGACGACGGAGATTGCAAGCTTCCTCACCAGCCGCGGCATTGGTCAAAGTATTGCTATCGGGGTTGGAGGCGATCCTATTATCGGTAGCAACTTCACTGACCTTATTCGCCTACTCGAAACGGACCAATCCACAGACTCCGTAATAATTTACGGTGAGCCCGGCGGAACAGCAGAGGAAGAACTCGCCGACTATCTCCAAGCCCACGGCACCCGGCTGCGGATCCATGCGTTCCTCTCCGGCCGCTTTGTTGATGACATGGAAGGCGTGCGCTTTGGCCACGCCGCTGTGATGGTCGAGGGCGGACGTGGATCGGTTAAGGGCAAGGCAATTTGTCTCCGCGAGGCAGGCGTAAAGGTGGTTGATAAGTTTGACGACATCTTGGAGGGTCTCTCATGAGCGACTTTTGGAAGACGTCTATTTCCCGCGTCGCGCCGAATGACATCATGGTGCGGGGCTATAGCATCGAGGATCTAACCCGCCGATGCTCCTTCGGCGACGTCATGCACCTCCTGCTTACCGGTGAACTGCCCGTTGGCAATGAAGGGCGCATGATTGAGGCTATTCTCGTCTGTTGCTGCGAACACAGCCTGGCTTCGCCAAGCGTGGACGCCGTGCGTTTTGTCGCTTCGGCAGGTGTGCCACTTCAAGCAGCGGTAGCTGCGGGCGTGACCGCAATCGGCGACACCCATGGGGGAGCAATAGAACCGTGCGCCCGCATCCTGCAAGCTGCTGTTCGCGAGAACAAAACAGCCCACGCTCTTCTCACCGAGCTTAAAGAGCGCAAGCAACGTTTACCCGGGTTCGGCCATCGGGTCCACACGGAAGACCCTCGCGTGGCCGTGCTCTTTGATCTGGCTAACGAATATCAGGTTCACGGACCCCACTGCGCCTTGGCCCGCGAGCTTGAGCTTGCCACCGAGGGAGTGATCGGTCGTCGCATCAATATGAATGTGGATGGAGCCATTGGTGCTATTCTCTGCGACCTCAACATGGATCCAGCGCTGGGAAAATCATTTTTTATTGTCGGCCGGGCTCCTGGCTACGTCGCCCACGCATACGAACAAATGACTCGGGAGCGACCCTTTAAGGCGGCAGAGCCCGAGGACATCACCTACACCGGTCCGGCCGCGCGGCCCCTCCCAACGCACTATACCATCTAGTTTATGAGTCACCGCAAATTGAGCATGGCTGAAGCCATCAACGAAGCCCTGCGGCATGAGATGCGCCGCAATCCTGACATCACGCTTCTCGGACAAGACATCGGGCCATACGGCGGCACCTTTGGTGTCTATAAAGGTCTTTATGACGAATTCGGCGTCGATCGCGTCACCGACGGCCCGGTTGCGGAAGCAGCCACCACCGGCATTGGTATTGGCCTCGCGATGGCAGGGATGCCCACGGTGGTTGAGATCGAGTTTATCGATTTCATCACGCTTGCGTCCGATGCCATTGTCAACCAAGCCGCCAAGATGCGTTTCTGTTTCGGTGGGCAAGTGAATGTCCCGCTCGTCATTCGCACTCCCATTGTGAATCGTCTTGGGCTCGGGGCGCAGCATTCCCAAAGCCTTGAGGCATGGTTTATGCATATCCCGGGCCTGCGTGTGGTCATCCCGTCCAATGGAGCGGACGCAAAGGGCCTCATGCTTACCGCGCTTCGGGATGGCAATCCAGTGCTCTACATCGAGCATGTTCGTCTTTACTCCAGCAAAGGAGAAGTGCCAGAGGCCGACGAACCCATCCCGTTCGGTAAGCTGCGCGTTGCCCGCGAAGGCCACCACGTCACTTTGGCCACCTATAGCGGCATGGTGAAACCTTGTCTCGTTGCAGCTGAAGAACTAGCGAAAGAAGGTATCGAGTGCGAAGTTCTTGATTTGCGCACCCTCGCACCGCTTGACCGTGACGGCATTATTGCCTCGGTTATCAAAACCGGTCGTCTCATCGTAGCACATGAAGCGGCAAAGACTGCCGGAGCCGGAGCCGAGATCGCCCAAGTCGCACAGGAAGGTGCCTTTGACTACCTGGAGGCCCCGATTTTACGCGTCACCGGAGACGATCAACCTGCACCTGTGGGCACCTTGCAGGACCTGGTCTTCCCAAATAAAGAGAAAGTTATTGCTGCCGTGCGTTCGGTCATGGCCTGAAAATTCTATCCATCATGAGCAAACAATCATCAATAGCGGTGGAAACCCTCCTGGGCTGGTATCATCAAATGAGCGCCATCCGGGCCTTCGAGAATCACGCCATCGGCAGTTTTCGCGAAGGTCTTTTTGCAGGAACCACCCATCCGTGCATTTGCCAAGAAGCCATCGCCGTGGGCTGTGCCGCTGCGCTGGAGGCGACCGACCAGGTTTTCGCAACGTATCGCGGTCACGGGCACGCTCTCGCTAAGGGCCTCGACATCAAAGCTGTGATGGCAGAGCTACTGTGCAAGCAGGATGGCTGCTGCAAAGGCCGGGGAGGCTCCATGCATCTTTGCGATATTACAAAAGACTTTTGGGGCACAAATGCAATTCTCGCAGCCCACGTTCCCATTGCAGCTGGCATGGCCCTCGCGAACAAAAAACGCAAAAACGGAAGGGTCACCGTCGCGTTCCTTGGCGAAGGGGCCTCCAGCGAAGGTGCTTTTCTTGAGACCCTCCACATTGCCGCACTATGGAAGCTTCCACTTGTCTTGGTCTGCGAAAACAATGGCTACGCGATTTCCGTGCCGTCTGTGATCGGAAAATCAGTCGAAGATGTGGCTCAGCATGCCGACGGTTTTGGACTCTCTGGCATGAAGGTTGACGGCAACGACCCGCTGCTCGTCCACGAAGCCATGCGAACGGCTGTCGAACGGGCACGGCGTGGCGATGGGGCTACCCTCCTCGAATGCAAAACGGTGCGATGGGAACGACA
>JBGSMR010000125.1:0-4385 GCA_041740065.1 Chthoniobacterales bacterium | reverse complement strand
CCAATAGTAATAGCAGGGATTTCCATCTGGCGTGCCTGTGCGAGAATCGCCGCCTTCACGGACATCCGATCAGTGGCATCTACAATATAATCTGCATCTTCCGGAACCAACCGGGTTGCATTGCCAGGGGTCACAAAATCATACACCGGCAGGACCTCGCAGGCCGGGTTAATCGTGTGGACGCGATCCGCAAGGACGTGGATCTTGGGCATGCCGACGGATCCGGTGACCGCGTGGATCTGGCGATTGATATTTGTCACGCAGACATCGTCCATGTCGATGAGCGTGAGTTTTCCAATCCCAGACCGGGCGAGTGACTCAACTGTCCATGAGCCGACACCGCCGACGCCGACCACGCAGACATGAGCCGATCCCATGCGAGTGACCGCGTTGCGGCCAATCAAACGCTCTAGGCTGGAAAATCGCTCGGACCCGGATTCCATGAGAATTAAGCGGGGATAGTATACGCTGGTCGCAAGCCGCGTGCGTAGTCGAGGGCATCAGAGATCGCGAGATTCCGCCCTGCTGCAACTGCGGCGTCGAACTCTTCTGGGAGCATTGCGTCGCGGATGGCGGCATCGATTATTTCTGATTCGCGCTGATCGACCAAATCAAAATTGAGCCCAAGTGCCTCGCGTGCAGCCACCGCCGCTCCCAGTATGCGGGCACTGGCGCGCTTCTCGTTTTCAAGACGGAGGGTCTCTGCATAGAGAAACAAGATGTAGGCCATGGCCCATCGGTTCTTAAGTTCGGTGGCGATATCGATCCATTCATCCAATGCTTCGCGCGCGGAAGCGGCGTCGTTCGACGAGAGGCACGATCTGGCAAGTCCCCAGAGCAGATAGGCGGTGACCCATTTGTTTCCAGAGGAGCGATAGATCGCGAGGCTTTCTTCCTTCAACCGTCTGCTTGCCGCATTGTCGCCACGGTCCATCGCGACGCTTCCCTTGCCACTAAGTGCCACTGCGACGATGAGCTGGTCCTTCATGTTCGAGCCCTGCGCCAAGATCGAGTCAAAGATCCGCTCGGCTTCCTCCGAATTTCCGAGGTTACGGAAATTGAAAGCCAAGAATGCCCGGTTCAAGAGAACGGCATTTTTGTCTCCCAGTTGCTCATTGATCTCGACGGCTTTTTGATAGAGGTCGGCGGCTTCATTTGAAACATCCAGAACCCATGCGATGCGGGCGGAACCTGCCATGGCAAATGCCCGCTCCTTGGTAATCTCCTGGTTTTCAGGGAGGTCCAGCATTCTCTTAAAATAATGTTTTGCCTCTTTGAGGTGGCCGCGAATCTCCCAGTAACGCGTGAGCAGCCCAACCAAGCGAAGTCCGGACCGCCCCTGGGATGGAGATGTTGCAGCCCATTCCAATGCCAGGCGGAAATTGTTCCGCTCGGAGTCAACACGCTCCAACCAAAAAGCGATATCAACACCATCCATGGCGGGTCCGGCCAGTTCCGCGATTTCCAGGAAATACGTGAGGTGCCGGTTGCGTAGCGCCTCCATCTCGCCAGATTCAGCCAGCTTGTCGCGGGAGTATTGCCAAACCGACTCGATCATCGTGTATCGTTGAAGGTCATCGGCTCCGGATTCCACGGAGAGAAGGGATTTATCAACCAATTGTTGGAGCAAATCGAGCGCGTCGTAGGCATCTACTCCGTCGCCGGTGCAGACCGCCTCGATGGCCTCAATAGTGCGCCCCCCGCCGAAGGCACCCAGTCGCCGGAAGAGCACCCGTTCACTTTCCGAAAGCAAATCATAGCTCCAGTCGATGAGCGTCCGCAACGTTTGCTGATGCGGAAGCACAGATCGATTGCCGCCGGTGAGAAGCCGAAAGCGATCATCTAAGCGGGACGCGATTTGCTCGGGGGTTAGAACACGAGCCCGGGCCGCCGCGAGCTCAATCGCAAGTGGGATTCCGTCCAGTCTCCAGCAAATCTGCGCAATGGCGGGGGCATTTTGCTTGGTGACACGAAAAACCGGATTGACTGATATCGCTCGATCAATGAATAGCTTTACCGATTCATACTGCGAGACCGTGTGCACAGGATCCGAAACTTGAAAGAGGTCGCGGGAGGGATTGATCGTAGAAAGAGGCGGCACAGCCCATGCAATTTCACCGGAAATCCCCAGAGAATGTCGGCTGGTGGCGAGGAGCTTTACGCCGGGACAGTGCCTGAGAATGTCAGCTGCAAAATCCGCACAAGCTGCATGCAGGTGCTCGCAATTGTCGACAATGACGAGCATCTGCTTTTGCGATAACGCTCGGCGAACAGTAAGATTCAATGAAACGTCAGGATCTTCCCGGATGTCGATGGATGCAGCCACCGTGTCTATCACACGACTGGGGTCCGAGACGGGTGCAAGTTCAATGAACCAAACCCCGTCCGCGAAATCGGTCAATACCTCAGCGCCGATCTGCAGCGCGAGGCGGGTTTTCCCCGTGCCGCCTGTGCCAGTGAGTGTGAGGAGTCGCCCACCTCTCAGCATGTCCCGGACTTGCTGCATCTCACGCTCGCGTCCAACGAATGAGCTCAGATTTGCTGGCAGATTGTTTGGCACTACTTCGACCGATCTCAAGGGCGGAAACTCGATGGGAAGGCCGCTCACCAATACTTGAAATAAACGCTCCGGACGAGCGATGTCGCGAAGGCGCCGCTCGCCGAGATCCTGCAACTCCACCTCCGCAGGCATTGCATCGCGGACCAACTCTTGCACTGGGAGCGAAAGCAGCACCTGTCCGCCATGGGCCGCCGCCAGAATCCGGGCCACCCGGTTCAGAGGATTTCCAAAATAATCACCGTCACGGAATTCCGCAGCGCCAGTGTGAATTGCCATCCTGACACGAAGCGGCCCGGTCTCTCCCCAGGGCTCGGAATGTAGGTTGCGTTGCGATTCGATCGCCGCCTCTACCGCTCGCGCGGCAGTGTCAAAGGCCACGCAGAACGCATCGCCCACAGTCTTGAAAATATACCCGTCCCACTGCTCCATCGCGGCCCGCAGGATTCCATCGTGCGTCGCAAGCGATGCCGCCATCGGCACCGGGTGCTTTTCCCACAAGCGGGTGCTCCCTTCGATATCGCTGAAGAGAAATGTGATGGTTCCAACGGGAAAGCTCATTTTCGGATAGCTTACGCAGTTCACGAAGAATGACAAAACGAAACGAATTCCGCGAGATTGCTCATCACAGGGGTCTGGAATGGTCTTTCTTTAACCACTTGGGAGCAGCGATATATCTAATCAAAGTCACCGTCTGGCGCGTGCCTTCTTGCCTTCGGATCGCTGAGAAATCTCCGTCGCCGCTTCGGAGATGACCTGCGGGCCGGCGCGCGAAACTTCCCGCTTGGAGGTTACGATATAGAGGTCTTCCTCAATCCCCGTTGCGCATGGCAGGTCGACTAGGCCATACCGGTTTGCCACATCGCGCTTTACAACGTCAAGCACGGGAGCCGCGCCCACGCCCGCAGCAGCCAATTCGTACATCGCTGCTGCATCGTCAAACTCCGCTCGAATTTCAGGCACGGTTTTCGTTACCGCCCACCAGCGATCCAAATCCCGCCGCAAGGGCGATTCCTTCGTTGGTACCAAGACGGGGAATCCCCCAAAAAGTTTCGCTGTTCTAAATCTTTTTTCCAGAGCCGGCACTGCTGCGAACCCCACCTCAAACCTTCCCACCCGCGTGCTGAATAACAGCGTTCGAAACGATGCTGGCGCCCGTTCGTTGGCGAACACTAGATCCACCTGGTGACTGGCTAAGGCCGGGAACAACTCGCTCGGCAGTCCCTCCCTCACGACCACTCGCAGCAGAGGCGATGCTTCCCACGCGCGCCTCAGGATGCGCGAAACTAGAAGCTTAGGCACCGAATCGGTGATACCCAAAAACACCGTCTCCACACCGTCCGCTCCGCCGCGTCCCATCACTTCAAGCATTTCATCCCCAAACGAAAAGATTCGCTCTGCATACCGTTGCACCATTCTCCCTTCTTGCGTAAGCACCATCTTTCGGCCCTCTCGCCGAAAAAGCTCGCGGCCAAAGAATGCCTCTAACTCCCGCACTTGCCCACTCAAAGTCGGAGAGGAGACATTCACCACGCTCGACGCCGCCTTGATGCCTCCTTGCGCCGCGACGGCTAAAAAGTAACGCAAGTGATGGTAGTTAAGTTGAATATTCATTCGGTTTTTCAAAACGTTTTGTTCAGGAATTCGTAATTTTCTATTTCAGATGCAGAGACTACGCTGAGTCCAATTAAATCCTATGAAAACCTCCTTCAAATCTCGTATCCACCGCGCCAACGTTCTTTACCCTCACAACACACCAGGGAAAGCAATTTCCCTCGACGAATATATTGAGACGGCGCGAGGGGAGATTACTACCGACGACGTGCGC
>JBGSMR010000080.1:0-1985 GCA_041740065.1 Chthoniobacterales bacterium | reverse complement strand
CGAGGAGTTTTCTTCCGGGACGATGCCTCCGGAGGCGTTCTACCCGACGCGTCTCGATGTGGACCAATGGGTGCGCACGGCGGCTGAGGTGGGAATGCGCTATGCGGTGCTCACCGCCAAGCACGTCTCAGGATTCTGCCTTTGGCCCTCACGCTTCACTGACTATCACAGCGGCAACTCACCGGTGCAGGCCGATCTTGTTGGGGAGTTTGTGAATGCCTGTCATCGTCACGGAATCAAGCCCGGGCTCTATTACTGCCTCTGGGACAACCATCACAGGTTCGGCTCCATCACGCCTAGCGACACGATGCGATGGAAGCACGTCCAACTCGGCGTCACCGATAACGGATCCAATCCGGTCGACGTCCTGGCAAGAGCCTTCACCACGGACGAGGCGAATCAATTCTTTCTCAATCAGATGACGGAACTCCTCACCACTTACGGGGACATTTTCGAAGTATGGATGGATATTCCCGGCGTCGTGGGGCGCGCGTTCCGCCAGCGGCTCTACCGGGAAATCGCGCGGTTGCAACCGGCTGCGTATATTATGATGAACAACGGCTTCGGCGATGGCACCAGCTATCCGGTCGAGTATGCCTGGCCGGCAGACCTCATGGCCATCGAGCGCTGGCTTCCCAACGGCACGGCTCCCTTCAACCCTTGGCGGGAGATCGAGGGGAAAAAGGTATATCTTCCCGGCGAGGTTTGCGACCCCATCGGTCGCGAATGGTTTTTTAAGGAGGAGGACCACCCACGCTGTGACAGAGAGCTTCTTGGCATGTATCTCACCTGCCGCGCAAGAAACACCAATCTCCTCCTCAATGTTCCACCCGACCGCACCGGAAGACTGCCAGACAATTACGTCCAGTCGCTGCTGCGCCTGAGAAAAAATTTGGATCTGCTCGGTTTTATGGGATGAGAAAGCCACCAACCCGGTCGGGCTTTTTCTACGCAATATCGGTCGATTGGCGTTTGGTGTGAGTTGACGTTTTTGAGAATGCCGCTTTCAGAACGCCATGCGCCCGCCGTCTACTGGCAGGGCAACGCCGTTGATGTAGGATGCAGCGTCGGATGCGAGAAACATGACTGCTTGTGCGACTTCCTCGGGACGGCCGTAGCGTCCGGTCGGGTTGCGGGCGATGACCTGGCTGGAGACTTTGCCGGGGTCACCGGGGTTGGTGAGTTCTTCGATGGAGTGCATCATGCGCGTTTCGATTGGTCCCGGGCAGATTGCGTTGACGCGCACTCCAGCGGAAGCCACTTCGATCGCGGCGGTTTTGGTGAGTCCTAGGATGCCGTGCTTGCTGGCAATGTAGCCGCACATGCCTGCGGCGCCGCGCAGGGCTGAGACAGAGGCATTGTTTATGATGCTGCCCGATCGTGCTGGCAACATGACCTTGAGCACATGCTTCAAGCCGAGAAACATGCCCCGGAGATTGACTGCAATCACTCGGTCGAAATCAGCAACATCATATTCGGAAATGGGAACGATTTTCCCTTCGATGCCGGCGTTGTTGAAAAATACATCGATGCCTCCGAAGTGATTCACTGCCGCGGCGACGTATCCGGCCACGGACGCCTCATCGGCCACATCCCCCATTTGAAAGCGAGCGGTCCCTCCCGCCTGAGAAATCGCTTCCACGACGGCACGACCGTGATCTTCCATGCGGTCCACGACGAGCACGCGGGCACCCACGGCCGCGAAGGCGGTTGCCGTGGCTGCGCCGATTCCTCCGGCGGCGCCGGTCACGACGACACGTTTCCCCTCAAAGTTGGAAGTCGGGGCCATGGTAATTAGGCCTGCACGGCGGCAATCAATTTTTCGAGCGCCTGAGTGCGGGCATCGGTTTTGGATTGTTCGCTATACCATGCAGTGTGGCTGGTCAGGATAATGTTATCGAGCGTGTGAAGTGGTGAATCGGTTGGAAGCACTTCGGGTTCATACACATCGAGCCCAGCGCCCGCAATCGTGCCATGTGCCAAGG
>JBGSMR010000385.1:0-4284 GCA_041740065.1 Chthoniobacterales bacterium | reverse complement strand
GGGCGATGCGGTGTCGATACGGCAAAACACCCGTTGGCAAAAAAACCATCGCCCGCGCATCCATCAACCGATCCGCAAAATAAACCGACCATACCGCAAAAAATAATGCCAGTGTTTCCACCACGGTCGGCACAGTGGGAGCCATCAATGCTCGCTGCCAACAGACGGCAATCAGCGGCGCATCTAAAGCAAAAATATTTACCAATCGCCACCACGGCACGGATGGAGGGTTGTCAATCGGGCTCACGTAGATACCATTCGTGACCTGCGATCATGGAAGAGTCGATTCGATTTCAACATTTTGAAGTATTGCGACGCGAGGACGGCAGTTTATTTGAACTGGGCCGCGGAGCTATGGGCGTGACCTATAAGGCTTTTGATACCAACCTCCGATGCCATGTGGCGTTAAAGGTGATCAGCCCGGCCTATCTCGACAGCGACATAGCCCGCGAGCGGTTCCTGCGCGAAGCGCGAGCTGCAGCAGCAATCCGTCATCCCAACGTTGCTACGGTATTTCATCTCGGTAACGAGGACGAAACCTGGTTTTACGCGATGGAGTTTGTCGATGGCGAAACTGTTGAACAAATGATGCAACGCGATGGCGCTGTTCCCACAGCGATGGCATTGGAAATCGCTGACCAAGTGGCTCGTGCCCTCGGTGCCGCGCAGAAACAAGGCCTCATCCATCGCGACATCAAGCCATCCAATCTCATGCTCGTCCGCGAGGACGGCGGGGATTTCACTGTCAAAGTTATCGATTTTGGACTCGCAAAAGCGGTGGATCGTGATTCCTCCGTCGACCCAGCAACGCTAACCACGGGTGGGTTTCTGGGAACCCCACATTTCGCCAGTCCGGAGCAACTAGACGAGCGCGACCTGGACGTCCGGTCAGACATTTATTCTCTCGGAGTTACACTATACTACATGCTTGCGGGACAAACTCCGTTCAGCGGCTCCATGGCCCAAGTGATGAGTCAGCACCTGCATCGGGACCCACCGCTGGAACGCCTCACCAGTCAGCCTCCACAAGTGCTCGCATTGCTGGAACGCATGCTGGAAAAAGATGCGGGCGCCCGTCACCAGAGCCCTGCGGACTTGCGCAAGGCAATCGCACAGTGTGTCAGCACAGTGTCCGTGATCGCGCAGTCGGAACAAGGAGCCCGTCGTCCGCCCGTCCTCGCAGAGGATCATGACACGCTGATGGACACAGCAATTGCCCCAGAACCGCTGTCGGCCGCCACCGAACCCGCACCAGGCATCACGCTGGCAGGACGGTTTGAGTTAATCGCAGAGTATCCGGCCAGCCAGTTCGGGCGGACATTTCGAGCGCTCAATAAGGAATCCGGCGCAACCGTGGCTGTTTTAATTTTGGATGCGTCCGTCTTGCCCACAAGCAATGCCTACACGCGCCTCGAAAATGAAATCACTTCGCTACAATCGGTCCACCATCCTGCGGTCATCCGGGTGGACTCCGTGGAGCATACCGAGAACCTGACGTTCATCTCCCGCGAGTGGAGCGAAGGGCCATCGCTCATCGACGTCATGCGTTCCAATCCCCCTGCCCTGCCCGAGGCAATCCAGATCCTCAACTCACTGGCAGGTGGCCTCGACGCGGTGCAATCCGCAAAAGTGCCCTGTCCCGAACTCCTCCCCGGCTGGATTCTCCTTGCTCCCGCACCTGAGGGAGGGAATGCACAACCCCGCTTTAACCCCATCAACCTCTCCCACGTGGCACCCGCATCTGCAGGTGTCACCCTCGCGCAAAACCCATCCAAAAAACAGGCAGGGAACGATGGGAGCACCGCTTTTGCTGCGGCACTTGCCCGCGTGGCATTGGCGCTATTTGGAGGCAAACCCGGAGGATCTTCGCAAGGCGAATTCATCCCCATTGCCGGTCTTTCAGGGGAGGCCAATGAGCTGCTTCGCACAGCCCTCACCGGAAATCGGGATTTCGGCTCTGCCGGGGAATTTCTGCGCCAACTTTCCCCCGAGCTGGCGTCCGCACGATTGATCACTCGGGAAACCTCGCCTTCACGCCCATCAGCCCCCGTCCGCGCTCCGCGCAAGTCGTCCGGACCCCTGCTGATTGTCGGCGTCATCGCTTTTGCGGTCGTCGCGGGTGCTGCAATCCTGTGGTTTTTTGCAGTCCCAAAATTACTGGGCATGATCCGCTCCGACACCATTGCCGGAGACATCGCAGCGTTAGCAGGCGCGGCCGGCACACTGGATTCTGCGCCAAGCATCGACACCCCACCATCGGCAGATCCCACTCCCACCGCAGCAGACCCTACGCCCGCACCGACACCGACACCAACCCCCGCACCAACTCCTACCCCGGAGGCAGTGATCCGTGAGAACGCGTTGATAGAAGCACTAGACCGCAGCTCCAGTTTGGCAGAAAATGGAGATTATGTCACCGCACTCGATGTGCTGTCGGAGCTTCAGCAGATGCACCCAGACGACCCACGGGTGCCACAGGCGATTGAGAATGTTTCCGCGAAACTGCGATCTGAGCGTGAGGTGCTCACGGCTCAGGACCTGACGAAATTGCAATCCTCGCTCACTGGGGCAGCACAAGCCGGGTCCACCTCCGCCCAGATGCTGCTTGCCCGCTCGCTGGATGAATTCGATAAAACTGAAGCTTTCAAGTTTTACCTCCTCGCGGCGGGAAGCGGCGATAGCGAGGCAATGCTGGAGGTTGGAAACCGTTACGCTTCCGGGATCGGCACCGACCGCAGTTTTGAACAGGCCTTTCCGTGGTTCGAGCGCGCCGCACGCAAGGGCGAGGCACGGGCACTCTTCTCAGTCGGAGAATGCTATTATTTTGGAACCGGCGTCAAAAAGGACCTGAACCAGGCAATCTATTTCCTCACACAAGCCGCAGGGTTCAATGATCCCTTTGCAAAAGGCCTCCTTGGTAACATTTATCGCACAGGCGAGGGCCTGGAAAAACCAAACTACCGGGAAGCTTTCCGACTCCTTTCCGAAGCAGCCGCCGATGGGTTCTACGATGCCAAGGGGAATCTCGGCGTGATGATCATCAATGGCGAGGTCATCGACGGCGTCCCTGTCGATGGCAAACCGCAACCGGCCAAAGCAGATAAGGCGGCTGCCTTTGCCCTGTTTAAGGACGGTGCCGAAAACGGAAATGCCTTATGCACGTACTTCTATGCCATGTGCCTACAAAGCGGAATCGGGGTGGAAAAATCGCCCAAAGAGGCCAAGGCGAACTACATTAAAGCCGCCGAACTCGGAAATAGCATCGCACAAGATTTTTGCCGCAAAAACAAATGGCCTTATTCTCCTCCAGCGCCGTAGGAATTGATAGACAAGGCTTTCTCCGATCAGGCGCGCGGGGAAAATAAAATTTTAAACGCCCGCCGCCATGGCTCCAATCTTGCCATCGGCTCCAGCGCAGACTACAAACCACATTCGAAACCATAATAAACCATGAAAAAAAGTATCTTTCTTCCGACTGTGATGCTCGTATCGGCCATTGGGTTCTCTGGATGCTCCAATTTGACTCCCGGTGAAAATGCAGGGGTTTTCGGTGGCCTCGCAGGTGCAGCGACAGGAATTGCCCTCGGCGCTTCCGGCGTCCCTTCCTATATCACGGTGCCCGTGGCCATTGGAGCGGGGGCATTGGTTGCATCCACCGCATTTGTCATCGCGAAGCATCAAGCATCCGTTGAACAAGAGAAAATTGCCGAACAGCGAGCCCGCCTCTACTATGCAAAACTCGACGCAGAACAGAAGGCCGAGATGAAAAAGAAAAAAGTGCGTTACATCGCCGTCGATACCCAGAAGGATAAACGCATCGAAGGCGAGAAAGCAGTCATGGTTTTCGATACCCAAAATCAACAAATCGTCGGAAACAATGTTTACGATGTTAAAGAATCGCCGACTGTGGGAACGACTGCCAAGTTCGATACCTACAATGCCCAATACGTAGGCTCCGGCAAATAGAAGGACGTAGCCTCCCGCGCGCGCCAAACACCAATTGGGCGCACCCGATTTCAGACATACAAATGAATATTCACGAATACCAAGCCCGCGAACTTTTTGCGGAATTTAACGTCGCCACCCAACCCGGAGGCGTCGCGTTCACTCCAGAAGAAGCTCACAAGGTCGCTGCCGACCTCGGAGGAAAGATTGTTGTAAAGGCCCAGATCCACGCCGGCGGCCGCGGCAAAGGTACTTTCGAAAGCGGATTCAAGGGTGGCGTCCACCTCTGCGATACTCCAGAGGAAGCCTCCGATCTCGCAGCAAAAATGATCGGTCAGG
>JBGSMR010000061.1:0-13560 GCA_041740065.1 Chthoniobacterales bacterium | reverse complement strand
GACGCGTCGTGTGATTACACTTACATCGGAAGTATGTCAATTAAAGAAACTGCTCTCCTTCTGTATAGCAGGACGAATCCGGAGCCGGTGGCCCGGCTTCCTCTGACGCGGGAGCGCGTGCTGCTGGTCGCGATTACCCTGGCAGACGAGAGCGGACTCGGTTCGCTTTCCATGCGGTTCTTGGCGGACGCCCTTGGGGTTAAGGCGATGTCGCTCTATAATCACGTTGCCCACAAAGACGACTTAATCAATGGCATGGTCGATATCATTGTGGGCCGGATCACACTTCCTGCGGTGGGCGGAGATTGGAAATCCGCGATGCGTCAGCGGGCAGTCTCGGCCCGTGAAGTTTTTCTTAAACATCCGTGGGCTCCGCTGCAGATGGTCTCGAGGATCAACACCGGCCCGGCCATGCTCCGGTTGATCGATGCCACGCTCGGCTGCCTGCATGCGGCCGGGTTCTCCTACGAAGCTGCCGATCAGGCATGGAATGCTTTGGATAGTCATCTTTATGGATTTACGCTACAGGAATTAAACTTTCCGCTGAAACCGGAACTCTATGCGAGCGCCGCACGGGACTTTCTCCCGATGCTTCCCGCAGCACAGTATCCCCACATGCGGGCTTTGACAGAGCGAGTGATCTCCGGCCGACATTCAGGTCTACATGAGTTTCAGTTTGGGCTTAATTTGCTCCTCGATGGCCTGGATGCGAATCACTTATGAGGCGTCAGGCAGGGTTTATTGACATTATTTTACTTCGCGGTGAGAACACGCTCACGCCGAAGGATCCCACGACGGTTCGCATTGAATACGAAGGGGCATTTGACCATGCGCTGGAAAGGGGAGGTCATCGGGGATTGATTATCAAGGACGATAAAGGCCGGAAGCCTTCTGTCTCTATTCTGCGGGAAAAATAAAACGTCGGGGAATAAAAAATAACGGGACTGACCCTTTGGCCTTGAACCTGATGTGTTACCTATGTCCTGAACCCGGACCGGTGAGACTTGCATTGAATGTTTTTGAACTATCCAAGAACACTCTCTACGTTGTTTCGCCGTGGAGGCAATCGTTGAAAACATATCCAGAACAAACTGGGCGGGTGATCTGCCCATTGTTTTTGGCTCGATCGTCTATGGACCGGGTGGCACGTGCGGGCCACGGACTCAGCCGGACATTCAATTGGTCTTCGTGGAACGCGGGGAAGCGTCGATCCTCGTTGACGGGACGACGCATCATCTCCCGGCTGGGCACGTGGGGCTGCTTCATCCGGGGCACCAGGAATTTTTCCGGTTCGCGACCGACTTGGAGACGCACCACAGTTGGCTGTCAATCGATCCACGCCGGGTGCCCCGTGATTTCCAGAAGCAGCTGGAGGCCTTGCCCTTTTCTCTACTCTGCTCGGGGCGGATGAGGAGTTTGTTCGAGCTCGGATTCTCGTGTCCGGCGGCGGACGCGCTCACGGTGGAGGCTTTGCTCGGATCGCTGGGCATCGCTCTGCTGAGGGAGTTCGCGGCCGAGGCGGTGGCCACCTTTAAAGAGAAGGACCTCCCTCCAGCCGTGGTCCGCGCGCAGCAGATTATCGCCAGACGATGGGCCGAACCATTGGGTGTGGAGGAGTTGGCTCGCGCTGCCGGAGCGAGTTCGCACCATTTGATCCGGCTCTTTCGACTCCATCTGGGGGAAACTCCCGCGCGCTACCTCTGGCGAACGCGGACGGAGCGGGGTGCCCAGCTACTGGGTGAGACGGGGCTCTCGATCTCGGAGATTGCCACGCGCGCCGGGTTTCAGAATCCCTTTCACTTCTCGCGCCTGATCAAGCAGCGATATGGAATCGCTCCAAGGGGGCTGCGCGAAAAGTTGTGGAATCCGTAGGCTTCCGTCAAGGTTCTTCGCTGTTTGGAGTGGGTAACCCAACCTGTCCGCGAAGCGCTGACCCCTTCCCGGCGACAGGAGATCTCCGGCGCAACCACTTAACTGCTGAATGTGAGGGTTGCGTTGGGGATCGCCTGTCGCCCCATAAGGGGGCATATCAACATCGGCACCGCTACCCACTCCAAACGCCGAAGAGCCTCCGTTAACAATGCGCCCGACATGGAAAGAGCGAATCTCCCCGCACTTCTATCGCGGTGGAGGCAATCGATCCCTATGTTTATTGCGGATATGTTTATGCGACTTCCAGCCATGGACTCAATGGATCGAGAGTCGTAGAGTGGTCCTTCAAATGAAAAACAAACCCCTGTTCCCCATCCTCGCCGTCGGCTTTGCGCTGGCAGCTCTTGCCACCACCATCAACTCTGGTCAGGCCGCTCTGATCACTCTGCAGAATCCAAGTTTCGAACTCAACGATGCCTCGGCTGGCCCGACTTCCGCGTTGACCGGCTGGGTGAAGTAGGGTTCCGGCAACGACTCGAATTCCTTCGCCCCCGGAGTCAATGACACTCCGCCGGTAGCCGGCACCCAGACCTACTTGGCAACGACTGTTATCGGTGCTGGTGTTGTCGGGCAGTTCATCTTTCAACGGGACCTTATTCTCGTTCAGGCGAACACGACCTACACCTTCTCGCTTAACGTGGCCGGTAGGACCACTGCGAGCGGCAGCCCATTTGGCTATGGGGGCTACGTTGCGCAGATCGGCGTGGGAGATTTCAACACGGATGCGAACTTCAGCACCCTCGCGGTTTCCAACGGAGCGGCGACTGGCGCGTTCGACAAACCTTTCGAATTCATCACGTTCTCCTTCACGACCCCGGTGAATCTGACGAGCACGACGGTCCGCGCGGGTTCGCAGTTTGACAGCACCGCGCCGACGACGACCGCCGACATCACGGGACAATACCTTCGCGTCGGGTTCGGGATGCCTCTTACGGTGGCTGGTGGGCAACTTGATAACACGCAGACCCTCGTCGACGTAGTCAGCTTCGACGCCACGGCAGTCCCTGAGCCCTCCACGTGGGCGTTTCTTGGTCTGGGCTTGGTCGCGATCACCCTGCTGCGCCGGCGGTCGCGCGTATCGTAAGAAGAGCAATGGTAAATGCCCGGCTGCGTCATGCAGCCGGGCATTTTTTTCTTTTGAGCCTTGGTTACCGATCACACTGATCCCCTCGTGACGCTCCTCGATCGCCAAGGCCAGCCGTTCCCCGGAGCCAGTGGGTATAACCCGCCGCCGGATACGGTGCCGAGCTCCCGCCGATTGGCGTGGGGAGTCGGCGGCTTCGCTGAGCGTCTGACCAACGAAAGCGTCAGCGCACTCACCCTGCCGATTTACAACGTTGGCTTGGGGGTGAACGCGATCTGGATCGGCTGGGCTCTTGCGTTGCCGCGGTTGTTGGATGCCATCACCGATCCGTTGATGGGGCATCTGAGCGACAACGCCCGGACCCGCTGGGGACGCCGGAGACCCTTTATTTTTATCGGTGCGATTCTGACGGGTTTGCTTGCCATCCTGCTGTGGAATCCGTGGTTGCAACTGCCGAAAAGTGGATTGTTCCTTTGGTATCTGATCGGTTCGATCCTCTGCTACCTCGCTTACACGATCTTTGTCGTGCCGTTTTCGGCTTTGGGCATCGAGTTGACGGCCGATTACGACGAGCGAACGCGGGTGCAGGCGTGGCGGATGTTCTTCTTTCTGGTCGGGGGGCTGGCGGGGCCTTGGTTCTACAAATTGTGCTTCGTCTTCGGTGGAGAGGCCATGGAGGGGGGAGTTGCGCCGGAGGTGATCGGAGCGGGTTGGGTCGGTCTGGTGGTTGGCGGCATCATCATAGTGAGCGGAGTCTGTCCGGCCATTTTTTGCCGGGAGCGATTGCAAGCGCCCGGCGTGGCCGAGGACGCGCCGCCGAGACTTTCGTTCTTTCGCGCGCTGGCTTCGTCCCTCCGGAATCGCTCATTTTGCATCCTGTTGGGAGGTTCTCTCCTGATCTGGATGGGCTTGTTTCTGACGGGGCCCTTCCTCATCTACATCAATCTCTACTACACGGCGGATGGGCTGCGTGAATACAGCACCACGATCAATGGCTGGGTTGGGACCGTCATTAGCGTGGTGGGAATGTTCCTCGGCGTGCCTCTCAGCACGTGGCTCTCCACCCGCATCGGCAAACGCCCGGCGATGATCTCCGGGCTGGTGGTCTCCGCCGCCGCCTACGTCAGCCAGTGGTGGACGATCACTCCGGCGATGCCGTATCTGCAACTCGTCTCGATGTTTGCCCTCGGTCTGTCGCTGAGTTGTTGCTGGCTGCTGATCCCCTCCATGGTCGCGGACGTGTGCGACGAGGACGAGCTCGTGAGCGGTCTGCGCCGGGAGGGCCTCTACAGCGCGGTCTCGGCGTTCTCGCAGAAGGCGGCCATCGGCTTCGCCACCTTGCTCAGCGGCTACCTTCTCCACGCCACGGGCTACCTCCCGGGGCCGACCCAGACTCCGGAAACGATCTGGCTCATGCGCGTTTTTTACGTGGGGATCCAAGCCGGCGGACTGCTTCTCGGCGCGCTCGCGTTCTTTTTCTATCCACTCACCCACGCAAGAGCCGAGGAAGTGCGGCGCTTGATCGATCAGCGCAATACCAACTCCTAAAACACCATGCACGTCAGCATTCTCAAAACACTCGCCCTCGGTCTCTCCTCGGCCGGATTCGTCCAGCTCGCCGCGGCGGAGACCTTCGCCGCGTCCGATCGGTTGCCCCTACCGGCGGCGAGCACCCCATTTCCTTCGCTCTACAATGTCGTCTGGGAAACGCCCGGCCTGCTGGCGTCGGGTTCGATGCCGACTGGTAACGGCGATCTCAGCGTCAACGTGTGGGTGGAGGAAGGCGGCGACCTGCTCTTTTACGTGGGGAAGACCGACTCGTGGAGCGAGTTGGAGCGCCTCCTCAAAGTTGGCCGGGTGCGCGTGAAGTTGAGTCCGAATCCATTTCTTGCCGGTCTGCCATTCCGACAGGAGTTGAAATTGGAAGACGGCACGATCGCCATTCGCGCGGGAGCACCCGGGAGCGAAGTTTCGATCCGGCTCTACGCGGACGCTCATCATCCGGTGATTCGTTTCGAGTGCACGTCCGAAAAACTCGTGGAAGTGACGGCTTCGACCGAGATCTGGCGCTCGGAAGAGCGCGATCTTCCCCTCGGAGAGCGCCACAGCGCGTGGGGAGATCGCGACAACTTGGAACCGTTGATCGAATCGGCGGACGTTCTCGTTCCGGATCGGAGGGACGATGTGATGTGGTATCATCGCAATGCGAGTTCGATTTGGGAAGGCACGTTCCGTTTGCAAGGGTTGGAGAGTTTGATCGAGACGCGGCGGGACCCGCTTCTCAATCGCACTTTCGGAGTGTTGATGCGCGGGCCAGGGTTTCACCTCGGGGAAAATGGAACTTTGCGAGCCGCGCCAGCGCTTGACCATGAACTGAGCCTTCACGTTCTCACGTCGCAGACGGATACGCCTGAAATCTGGGAGCGGGAGATTGAGAAGCTGGCTACGGAGTCGGATTCCACTCCCCGGGCAGCGGCGTGGTTGGCGCACCAGAAATGGTGGTCGGATTTCTGGGACCGCAGCCACGTCATCATGAGCGGGCCACTGGTTGAAGCCCCGGTGATCACGTCCGTTCCCGTTCCGCTGCGGATCGGCGGCGGGGATGGCGGGAGTCCGTTTCACGGAAAGATCGCCAGAGCCCGGCTCCACCGCGATTCCCTCAGCGCACAGGAAATCGAGTTGCTCGCGGTCGGCCAGGACGCCCCGTCCCCGCGCTCAGCAGCGCTGGTGGGAGACTGGGACCTCGCCCAACCCGACGCGGCGGGTGATTTTCCGAATCTGCAGGGTGATCCGCTCACCGCGAAACCCAGCGGGGAGTTGCTGGTGGACGCGGCGGATAACCTGCCGATCTTCTCCGGCCCTGCCCATTTGCTCGTGGCGGACGATCCGCGCCTGGACCCGAGCGGATCGATGACCTTGGACGCGTGGGTCTACGCGGAAGCCCAACCGGCCTCTGGGGGGGCGAATCTTCGACAAGGGTCAAGGCGGCACTCAGGACGGATACGTTCTAGACACGTATCCTGGCAATTCGTTGCGGCTGATATCCAGCACGGGATCAACTGGATCACCCGGCAGCACCGGGCGCGGCAACCTGACTGCGGAAAATGTGCTCCCGCTGGACCAATGGACGCACGTGGCCGCCACTCTTGACGGTAAGGATGGCTCGAGGCGGCTCTACGTGAACGGCAAAGTTGTGGCGGGTTCAGAATCGCCCATTCGGAATGCGGCGGACATCGCCCAGGTTTACACGCTCCAGCGATTCCTGATGGCGGCTTCGTCGCGGGGCGCTTTTCCGCCAAAATTCAACGGGGCGACCTTTAACGTCGATTACGGCGCCCCCACGGGACCCAACGCGGACTTCCGCTTCTGGGGCGGGACTTATTGGTTCCAGAATACGCGTCACCTTCATTATCCGAATCTCGCCGATGGCGATTTCGATCTGATCAAGCCGTTCTTCGACCTCTATCTGAATACGATGGAACTCGGTCGTGCCCGGACGGAACTCTGGTTCGGACACGAGGGCACCTTTTTTCCCGAGACGATGTCGTTCTGGGGAAACTACGCGAACAGTGATTACGGTCGAAATCGCAACGGGGTGGAGGCTGGCGAGATTGCCAACCCGGAGATCCGCGCGTCTCTTGGCAATTACGCGGCGGAGACGACGGTGTTGCAACCGGGAGAAGTCGCGAATGCCGCGATTCGTTACCACCTCACTTGCAACATCGAGTTCGTCGCGTTTCTTCTCCGTTACTACCAATACACCGGCGATATCACCTTCGCGCGGACGACCCTCATCCCCGTCGCAAGAGAATTTTTGCTTTGGTGGGATCAACGCTATTCGCGGAACGACGCGGGTGAGATGGTCTTGGAACCCGCGCAGGCACTGGAAGCGTATTCGGACGTTGTCAACCCAGCCAGCGACGTGGCGGGTCTCACCTGGGTGCTCGATGGATTGTTGGCTCTGCCTTCGGCGGTGCTGGATGCTGGCCAACGCGACGCTTGGACCGCGCTTCGTTCCGCCGTTCCGCCGCTCCCGACGCGGATGTCCAACGGGCAGGAATATCTCGCCGTCGCAGACAACGAGACTCCCTCGCACGGGATGGAAAGTCCCGAGTTGTATTCGATCCACCCGTTTCCGATCTTCGGAGTGGGTAAACCCGGATTGAAACGCGCGGTGCGAAGTTATTGGGAGCGGCCCAACGAGCGCCCGAACACCCACGGCTACAATACTTGCTGGTCGTATCTCTCGACCGTTTCCGCGCGACTGGGCCTCGCCGAAGAAGCGGCCAGGCTGATTGCTTCCCGAGCGGCACTCTTCTGGGGAAGCCGATTTTTTCCAGACGTCATGACGAATGGCGATTGGATCCCCGACATGGACAACACCGGGTCCATGGCGTTCTCCGTGCAATCGATGCTTCTGCAGGCGGACGGCGAGAAGATTCTCATCGCTCCGGCGTGGCCGAAACAATGGAACGCCGATTTCAAACTCCACGCGCCACAAAACACCGTCGTCTCCGCGATCATCCGTGACGGCAGACTGGAAAACCTGAAAGTGATTCCAGAGAGTCGAAGGCAGGACGTGATCGATTGCCTGGCGAATCCACCCGCCGTGGAGAAACCATGAGTGCTCCCTCCAATCAGCGGGCGGATCCGCGGGAATGGTATGTTGCCAAGTCTGGAAACGACGCGAGCACGGGGAGTCCGGAGACGCCGTTTCGCACGATCTCCGAGGCCGCGCGGCACGCCCAAGCCGGCGACACGATCCTCATTCATCCGGGAATTTATCGCGAGCGGGTGGACCCACCGCGAGGAGGGCTGTCGGATACCTGTCGCATCACCTACCAAGCGGTGGAAAGCGGAACGGCTGACGTCCGGGGTTCCGAGATTATTTCCGGTTGGGAATGCGAAGGCCGCGACGTCTGGACGGTGCGAATCCCCAACGATTTCTTTGGCGACTTCAATCCTTATTCCGCAACGCTGCGCGGCCATTGGTTCATCGACCAAGGTCGCAAGCATCACCGCGGAGCCGTCTACCTGCGCGGGCACTGGCTCGCTGAGGCCGCTTCCGCGGAAACTCTGGGATCCGAACACGGCGGGGAACCGCTCTGGTTTGCCGAGGTGGACGAATTCGTCACCACGTTGCGGGCTGAATTTCCCGGCGCGGATCCCAACGCGGAGGGCGTGGAGATCAACGTGCGACCCACGGTGTTCTACCCCTCCCGGGAAGGGTGTCATTTCATCTCCGTGCGGGGCCTCGTGCTGCAACACGCGGCCACCCCATGGTCGCCTCCCACCACCGAACAAATCGGAGCCTTGGGAACCAATTGGTCGAAGGGCTGGATCATCGAGAACAACGTGGTGAAATACGCCCTCGCGGCAGGAATCACCCTCGGAAAGTACCACGATCCGCTGGATTTTCCGGAGCTCGACACGGTAGAGGGAACCCCCGGGGAGGACACCTACCACGGCACGATCCGTCGGGCGCTGGAACACGGCTGGAGCCTCGATGCGGTGGGCAACCACACGGTTCGTAACAACGACGTGTCGCATTGCGAGATGGCCGGAATCTGCGGGAGTCTCGGTGCCGTGCGCAGCGTGATCGAAGGAAATACCGTGCACCACATTCACGTGCGCCGTCTCTTCTCGGGCTTCGAGCAGGCCGGGATCAAATTTCACGCTCCCATCGACTCGGTCATTCGGGGCAACCGCATCTTCGATTGCCCCTGCGGACTGTGGCTGGACTGGATGACGCAGGGACCGCGGGTTTCCGGGAACTTGTTTTACGACAACGGTCCAGGAAGTGATCTCTACATCGAGGTCAGCCACGGCCCCTTTGTCATCGACAATAATCTGCTGCTGTCTGCGGTCTCTCTCAGATCCTGGTCCGAGGGTGGCCTCTACGCGCACAACCTTCTCGCGGGCAACGCGGATTTTCAGGCCGAACTCACTCGGGTCACTCCCTTCCACCAGGCGCATTCGACGGCCATTCTCGGCTGGAAAAACGTCATGGTTGGCAACGACCATTTTTTGAATAACGTGTTTGCCGGATCGAACGGCCTGCGCGATTACGATGTCTCGACCGAGCCCGGGCGATTTGCGGGCAATCTTTTCCTCGGGGGATCGACTCCGTCGATTCACGACCCGACTGCGACCCGCGCGGCGGGAGTCCCGTCATTCCAGCCGGAGACGCGAGGGGAGGAAGTGTTTCTTCCCACCCGAAAAAACTGGCCGGAACCGGTGGTCCGTCGGGTTGAATCCCGTCTGCTCGGGGTTCACTCCATTACCGGCTTGAGGCACGAAAACCCGGACGGCTCGGAATTCTTTCTGGATCACGATTATTTCGGCTCCACCCGGGCTCCGGGCGCGGTGGGAGTCGGGCCCTTTGCGTCTGCCGAACCGGATAATTCTCCCCGTCGAGTCTGGCCCACCGATTCCCACCAATGACACCCCCTCCGCCGAACGAAACTCCAACGCGATCAGTGTCAGACGACCACGTCCCCCGTTCACGCCGTTTGGCGTGGGGAATTGGCGGCATCGCCGAGCGTCTGACGAACGAAAGCGTCAACGCGCTGACCCTCCCGATCTACAACGTTGGCTTGGGCGTGAACGCCATTTGGATCGGCTGGGCCCTTGCGTTGCCGCGCTTGCTGGATGCGATCACGGATCCGCTGATGGGGCACTTGAGCGACAACGCGCGGACGCGCTGGGGCCGCCGGAGACCGTTCATTTTCATCGGTGCCATTGCCACGGGAATCCTGGCCGTCCTCCTCTGGAACCCCTGGCTGCAACTGCCGGCGACCGGCCTTTTTGCGTGGTATTTCATCGGTTCGATTCTCTACTACCTCGCCTACACGATCTACGCCGTGCCCTTCTCCGCGATGGGCATCGAGTTGTCGTCGGACTACGACGAACGAACGCGGGTCCAGGCGTGGCGAATGTTTTTCTTCCTGATCGGTGGGCTGGCCGGGCCGTGGTTTTACAAATTGTGTTTCGTTTTCGGCGGTGAAGCCACGGACGGAGGGGTTGCTCCGGAAGTATTGGGAGCGCGGTGGGTCGGCTTGTTGGTGGGTGGCATCATTATCCTGACCGGAGTCTGTCCGGCGCTTTTTTGCCGCGAGCGCGCCCAAAGCCCGATCCAGGAGGCTGACACCAAGCCCCCAATTTCGTTTCTCGCTGCCCTTGGTTCTTCGCTGAAAAATCGATCGTTCTGCATCCTCCTCGGAGGCTCTCTGATCATTTGGATGGGCCTTTTTCTGACCGGACCGTTCTTGATTTACATCAACCTCTACTACACGGCGGACGGGCTTCGCGAATACGGGGCCACGATCAACGGCTGGGTCGGGACCGTGATCAGCGTGGTCGGCATGTTCCTCGGCGTGCCGCTCAGCACCTGGGTGGCCACCCGAATCGGCAAGCGCTGGGCGATCATCACCGGCCTCGTCGTGTCGGCGGCCTCCTACGTCAGCCAGTGGTGGACGATCACGCCGGCGATCCCCTACTTGCAACTGATCTCGATGTTCGTCCTCGGCCTCTCGTTGAGCGGTTGCTGGCTGCTCATTCCGTCGATGGTGGCGGACGTGTGCGACGAGGACGAATTGCTCAGCGGGATGCGGCGCGAAGGTCTTTACAGTGCCGTCTCTGCCTTCTCGCAGAAGTTATCCATTGGCCTCGCGACGTTGCTCAGCGGTTATCTCATCAATGCCACCGGCTACGTCCCCGGACCCACGCAGACTCCGGACACCATCTGGCTCATGCGGGTGCTCTACGTGAGCGTGCAGTCGGGGGGGCTCCTGTTGGGGGCGCTCGCGTTCTTCTTCTATCCCCTCACCCACGAACGAGCGACGGAAGTGCGACGCTTGATCGAAGAACGCAAGACCAACGCATCGGCTTCACGTTGATATTCTCACAACGCTGGTAAGTCGGTTCCCTCGAGCAGATTCACGACGTCCGCCCGGTGCTCGGGCGGCTGAACGTCCAGTTTGGTGATCCGACCGTCGGCGTCGAAAAGGGGTCGGTGCAGCTATTTACGATTAGGACACCTGTCCAACCCAGCTGAAAGAGCCTTGTAGGTCAGGAAGCGGGAGGAGGTGGTGATGTGCTGGTGAACAGAAGAATAATCCGGTTCATTGTGGGGTTGTTAAACAAACCACAAACAAACCACCACCATGAAAATCACTACACAAGAAACGCAGGCCGAACAAGCCCGCAGACTCGCCACCAAAACCCAAGACCAGCGCATGGTCAACGAAGTCACCACTGGCACCGGCATGAGCCCGTGGGAAGCCCAAGTCGTCATCGAAGTCATTCGCGAGGTTTATTTCGCCACGCCCGGCAACGCCCCCTGAAAAGGGGTCGGTCCCAGTAGTGTTCGGCATGGGGTGTGCTTCGCGGAAAGGAGGGCGGTAGGGAGAGCTAAAGGCGGGAACATGGGAGGTGAAGGAGCGGGAATGGGGAGTCATGCACGGGATTTGGGCACGCGCAGCCCTCCGGAGATCCGGTGCAGTAATCCTGCGGGAAAGGTCAGGAGTTAATTTTTAGCGAATTAAGGAAAAAGACCAGTTCGTCGGCATCAATATAGCCCATGAAATAAAACTGGATGGCTTCCATGGCGCGTTTGGTGGGACGTTTGCCGGTAAAAAATAGGGGTCAGGCAGTAAAATGTTATACTCGACGGATTGTTTGAGGGCAAGTAATCAGAGTTCATGGCGCGGAGCATTCGAATTGAGGTAGCAGGAGGGTTTTACCATGTGATGGCGCGAGGTAATCGTCGGGAATGGATCTATCGGGATGACGAGGACCGGAAACTTTTTCTTAAGACATTGGCGGAGACGTGCCAGAAAACGGGGTGGCGGGTGCATGCGTGGGTGTTGATGAGCAATCATTATCATTTGCTGATCGAAACTCCGGAACCGAACTTGGTGGAAGGAATGAAATGGTTGCAGAACACCTACACCCGACGGTTTAACGTCCGACACGGTCAGTGGGGGCGGTTATTTGGTGATCGCTACAAGTCCGTTTTGGTCGAGGGGGAGGGCTACTACTATGAGAGCTTGCTGGACTATATTCACCTCAATCCAGCGCGGGCGCAGCTCATTGATGCAGACGACGGCAAGGGAGTGATGGGATATTGTTGGAGCAGTGTCGCAGGAGGCTATGCCTTAGCGCCTCGGAAGAGGGCGCAATGGCTGGCTGCAAGCGACGGGCTAATGGCGTTCGGATTACAGGACACCGTTGCTGGACGGCGCGCGTTTGTGGATCGATTAAATCGAAGGATGGTGGCTGAGGGAATGGAACGAGCTGGGATTCCTGAGACTCTCGCGGAGGTTGACAGGCGATGCAGTCATTTGAGGCGCGGTTGGCATTGGGGGAGCCAGGCTTTCGGCGAGAAGATGTTGGAACTCGGAAAAAAGGTAATTCGGCGGGAGCGACATTGGAGTTATCGGCAGAGCTTGGAAAGCAAGGCGCATGGAATGCACGAGGCCGAGCGTTTGTTGGAAGAGGGGTTGCGTCTCAGTGGACTGAATCGAGAAGCACTGCGGGAGCTGCCAGCTAGCGATTCAAGGAAGGTGGCTATTGCCCTGAAATTGAGGCAGGACACTACGGTGAGCATGGAGTGGATCAACGATTTATTGAAAATGAAAAGCGCGGCAAATGTCAGGCAACATATTTGGAGAGTGAAAGCAGGGAAAAGTGATCTGAAAAAATTAAGCAAAGAACTGAAAGGATGGATCGATTTATAACATTTTCGAGCCTGACCCCTAGTTTTTGTATCTCCCCCCGAACACATGCCCCCACAAACCATGGCGGACATTGATGCGCCTGGTGTAGGCATTCTGCATCCAGCCCATTCCTGTCGACAGATTTGCCTCCGGCGTCTCCACCAGCAAGTGATAATGGTTCGTCATCAGAACCCAGGCGTGAATCCGAAATCCGGCCCGCTCCGCCGCTTCTCCCAGAGTCCGGACAAATGTCTTCCGGTCCTCATCATCCCTCACAATAGCCTCCCGCCGATCCCCCCTTGCCATCACGTGGTAAAACGCCCCCGCGTATTCAATGCGAACCTGTCTAGCCATAGTCCCCTTTTTTCACCTCTTTGCGCCACGCTACAAGCCAAATGTCAATAATCCAGGCCTGACCCCTTTTTGCTTTTTGCCCCTTTTTGATGCCCATTTTATCTCAAACAAAATCTCCGCATTTATCCCGCCCCGCTACAACAAGCCCGACCGCTCGCCGATCTATGGCCCAAAACTATCCGGAAAATTTCCTGACTCTGACGTGAAGAGAATAACTCTACGGGTTTTACACCACCCCGAGAAATGAGAGGACCACGAAGACAACAACGATGACGCCGACAATGTAGAAAATAGAATGCATGGTGTTAATTGGGTTTGTAAACACTGGTTTGGGGTGGGCCCGATTTTTAGACCAGCAGAAGCATAAAATAAGCTATGGAATGCGGGTGTGATTTGATGTCTATGTGTTGATTCAGGAGGCGTCAACCTCCGTATCGAGAGGGTCTCCGATTTTTTTTGCTCTGGAGCGCA
>JBGSMR010000056.1:0-3164 GCA_041740065.1 Chthoniobacterales bacterium | reverse complement strand
TGTGATGCACGCCGTCCGGTAGTTCTCCTGAAGTGATTCTGTCGCGTTCGGCAGGGAAAAAAGTGGACAATCGCTGGCTGCAGATTGTCTCTAGTGCGCACAAATGGGCGAGTCTTTCATTCTGTTTCCACAGCGCCCATGCGGCGTGAAAGGCGAGAGAAACGACATCCTGATTGGAGAGGTTCGACTCGGGAGCCGAGGCGGACGCAGGGTGAACATGCTGTTCCATTTCGGCACGTACGGCAGTTGCCGTGAGTTGGACCCCAGCCAGTCCGGCGAGTGCGCCGGGTTGATTTGACAAAAATGCTGGCAGGCCGCCGTTGGATTGTGGATCGACGATCAATGCGATTTGACGTTCGGCGAGACTTCCCATTTTCGTCGCGGCGACGTTCATAGCATCAGAAACGAATCCGACAATTTGGCCGTGAAAATTGCCCCCATGTAGCACAGTCGCGCTTCCCTGCAGTTTCGCTGGGAGAACAAGCGGGTTGTCATCGGCGCCATCGATCTCGCGGGAGAGAACTGATCGGCCCCACAAGATAACTTCGCGGCAGGCACCGAGAATCTGGGGAGCACAGCGAATCGAGTATCGTTCCTGAAGTGCCCTAGGGAGAGGAGGAAAATCAGGTCCACTAGCGGCAAGGATTCGGCGGGCAGATTCGATTTGTCCGGGATGACCGCGTGCTTCGTGCAGGCTCGGGTCGAGGAATTCCCGTCGTGCCCCCAGCAGCCGGACGAGATGGCCGGTGAACTTTTCCTGCGTTTCCAAGAGTCGATTCAGCCGCACGCATCCCAGCGCACCGGTTGCCGTGAGGAAAGAAGTGCCATTCACTAGGGCCAGCGCCTCGCGTGTCGAGAGTGAGAATCCGCGGCCTTCGGAAAAGGTCCGGAATCCAGCCGCCAGATGGGCCAGGGGCACGAGGTCGCCGCTCGCTCCCAGCGAACCACAGGACGGCACATCCGGCCACACATCGTAGGAGTAAAAATCAGCCATCAATTCAAGCATCTGCCGCCGGACTCCAGAGAATCCAAGCGCCAGCGTATGCAGCCGAAGCAGCCATGCGGCCCGCACAAGAGAAGTTGGCAGCGGGTCTCCGGCTCCGACGAGGAGGTGGTCAATGATGTTCCTTGCGTGTTCACGGTGCAGGGCGGGATCAATGGTGTGGGACACCAATGGCCCGACACCAGTCGTGGTCCCATAAACCTCCCCTCCATTCGCGCACCAATGATCGAATGACGCGGAAGATACTTCGACTCGGCGAACGACCTCGGGGTCCCAGATCACAGCCTCGATCCCGCGCTGAACCGCATCTTCGAGGCCTTCGGGTGAAAGGCTTTGGGCGAGGCCAGGGTGGAGCGTGAGGCGTGACTTCATTCCGGGAATATTTCCTTTAGTAGAGCTTTCCGGTCAACATCTCCCTTGCCAGACCTAGGGAGCGCATGGGATGCACGTTCCCGCACTTCAACCAGACGATTCTGCAATCCCCCGAAGAGGTCGCGCAGGTCTGTGAGGGTCGGTGAGAGTCCGTCACGCATACACACCACTGCCACAAGACGCCGACCGTCATCGTCAGCAAGCACGAGCGCGGATTCGACTCCACCAAATCGTGCGCAGATAGCGGCCTCCCATTCCCCAGGGTGAAACCACCGGCCATTGTCAAGTTTCACACTTAAGTCCTTCCTTCCGAGAAAAAATAAACGTCCGGCATCTTCTGCCGCCCGATCACCGGTAGCCTGCCAACGCTTCGGGTCTAGCAGTTGGATTTCACCCTCATTGACTGTGCCAATGCATGCATTCGGTCCGCGGAAGAGAAGTTCGCCGTCGTCCGCAATGCGCACGGCGCACCCCACTGGAGCGCCTAAAAGATTCTCCTCCCATTCACCCGGCGCTCCCAGAGATATTCCTGGCGATGCCTCGGTTAGCCCGTAACCCACCCGCAGTCGCGTCATCGAAAGAAATTCCCCGAGCGCGCGGTCTACCGTAGCCCCGCCGATGATCCCACCTGCGAGGTGACGCCAATCTGCCGAAGCGGTCGGGTTCCGCGCCCAGCGACGGATCAGGGATGGGACAGTGAGAAGCTGGTCGGGGCAAAATTTTTCAACCGTCCTGTGAAGATCTTCTGGATGCGTGCCGCAACGCAGGTAGGAAGCTCCCGCTGAGATCCCCATGAGAAGTTCCAGAACAAAACCAAATGCGTGATGCCAAGGTAAAACTGACAACAACCGTGTGGATTCGCTCCATCCCAGTTTCGGGAGATGCGACGTGATGACTGCTTGGACGTTGCCATCCGAGAGCGCGACCCAAACGGGGCTTCCGCCTGACCCCGAAGTCTGGAGAATAAAACGCGCCAGCTCCTGAGGTTCGAATGATCGTGCGGCAGGGTGCCAGCCAACCGGCGGTATTGGAACCCCCGCCGCGTTCCAAGGCACAGAAAATTCAGCGCCGGCAGCTCCCGCAATCATTCGTGGTTGCCAGACCTGATAGTCCATGTCGTCAATCGACATCCCGGGTGGCGCAATCATCATCGACCAGCGTTCGCAGCAGCCGGCCACCAAAGCCGCGAGGAATCCTGCGCCTGGATCCGCCCGAATCACGACACGATCCCCGGCAACAAGCCCGGCTTCCCGCGCGAGACGCACCCATAGCCGGGCGGCAGCCCAGACGTTCGCCGCTGTGAGGACAAGACCATCCGGGAAACGCCAGAGCGGATACGACCTGCCACGCAATCGCTCTCGAAGGAATTCCGCTGCCTGGCTCGACCCAGGTGATTTATTGAAAAAGTCTGCAGCCTTTGAAAGACGGGTTGTCTTTTGATGGGGCTTAAAAATCATGCGAATGATGACCTTAGGAGGTCCCTTCCTTCTTGACAAGCGGCTCGCTAACGGTCCATATTCAGAACTGTTACTTGTTGTCAGCCATGAATTTCTCCTCTCCCCACCTTGGCCAATTTCTCGCTCAAGCTTCCCCTGAAGCTCTTAATGACCTTCCCTTTGGAGTGATTGGAATGACGCAAGAGCACTTCGTTATTACTCCGGCAAGATAACAGGTAGCATTTAGGCGGCCTTTGCATAAGCGACAAACTCGTTGTCAAAATAAGAAGCCACATGGGTTGGGCGCTTATTGATTCGTTGCATGTGACGGTTAACATTGGCTTCGAGTTGAT
>JBGSMR010000449.1:0-2390 GCA_041740065.1 Chthoniobacterales bacterium | reverse complement strand
GTAGGGCGACGGCATCCACCAAGGCACCCCTCGAGACGTTGATCAGGATCGCTTCCGGCTTCATTTGGGCCAGACGAGCGGCATTCATGAGATGATTGGTTTCGGGCGTGAGAGGGCAATGCAACGAAACAATATCCGACTCGGCAAGGATCGCTTCGAGCGAACCGGAGGTGAGACCCTCCGGTGGTGTTTTCACGAAGGGGTCAAAATACGTAACGCTCTTCACTAAAGGGCGGATCATGTCAGCCAGACGCGCACCGATTCGACCGAGCCCCACTAATCCTACCTTGAGCTCGCTTAAACGTCGAATGGGATTCGGCGGCTGAATCCGCCACGTGCCGGCGGCCAGCGTTTTCTGGGTCAGCCCGAGTTGACGGTGAAGCGAAAGAATCATTCCCAGCGCATGCACTGCCACTTCCTCGGTGGCGTAATCGGGAGTATTATTGACCGTAAAACCACGAGCTTTTGCAACATCGAGTGCGACATTATCGAGTCCAATGCCGATGCGCTGGAGGTGCTTGCACGAAGATGGCAAGGCCTCAATGACCTGGGCTGTGAGCGGGGCGAGAATGAAGAGCACGCCTGCGAGATTCTCGGTTTTTGCGATCCGTTCCAGGAGTTGCTTCTCCTGCTCATCGGCGGGCGGTGCGGGCGGCTTCCACGCTGGAAGGGACCATTTCCAGCCCAGTTTTTGGAAGGCGGCTTCTTCAATGGAAAACTCGGGGGAATACCAGTCGGCGACGAGGATGTTGGGATGACTCATGGGAAGCCTCCACTAAAGCGGTCAAAGGCAACTCTCCTCCACTTGTTTTGCGCGCAAAAGCAGAGTGTTTTCACCGAGTGGACACTCGTTTCTTGACTCCTGGGCCGATGCACGGAATTCAGGAACGATGTCATCGTCCCCTTCACGCCCCGGGAACCTCCCCGGACAAAGCCGCAGGAATCTTTATGTTTTCGCTATCGCCTTCACCGCTGCCATTGGGGGCTTTTTATTCGGCTATGATCTTTCGCTGATCGGCGCGGCGAACATGTATCTCAAAGAGCAGTTTCAAATGACCGAGCAAATGTTCGGTTTCAGTACGGCAAGTGCCGCGCTAGGGTGCGTGTTTGGTCCTTTTTTGGGAGCTTGGTTGTGCGATGTCATCGGGCGTGAGCGTACAATGATTGCCGCCGCGCTCCTTTTGGCTGCGGGGGCGATTGTGACCGCGCTTGCTCCTAATCTTTTCGTCTTTAATATGTTTCGCATTATCGGCGGGGTCGGTGTCGGGATCTGCTCCGTGGCCTCCCCACTCTACATCGCGGAAATCGCCCCGCCAAAAATGCGTGGCAAACTGGGCGTCACTTACCAGCTTGCTATCGTGATCGGGGCCACCGCAGCCCCGCTGGCTGGCTATTTGATCTTGCAGGTTTTCCCGGAGTCCACTGCGTGGCGCTGGATGTTTGGTTCGCAGATGCTCGTCATTTTGCTTTTCACCCCGTTGCTGTTGCTCATTCCGTCGAGCCCGCGCTGGTTGGCGCAGCGCGGTCGTTTTGATGAGGCGCTGGATGTGCTGAACAAGGTCCATGGTCCAGAAATTGCACGTACTGAGTTAGAAGAAATTAAATCCTCTTTGAATACCGAAGAAGGAGGGTTTCGTGAATTGCTGCTGCCCGGCATTCGTTATGCGCTACTCATCGGCTTGATGCTCGCGTTTTTCAATAACTGGACCGGATGGTCTGCCATGGCCAGCTACATCCCGGTTCTTTTTGAAATGGCCGGCGTCGAGCAGCGCCATGTTGCCATCCTTCAATTTGCGATCACTTATCTGGCCATGGCAGTCGTGACCATCGGATCCATGTGGCTGATTGACCGGGTTGGCCGCCGTCCACTTTGGATCATCGCCTCGCTCACCATGGCCTTCGTCACCATACTCACCGGCCTTGTTTTTGCGATGCAAATCCGGGGGCCAATCCTCCTGCTCGTCATTACGCTCTGCACCGTGCCGCATGGGCTGGCGCTGGGTGCTTTGCCATGGCTGATGATGTCCGAAATCTTCCCTAACCGCGTAAGGGCCAAAGCCGTGGCCATCACCACCACCTTCCTGTGGCTGATGATTTTTGCTGCCGCGCAGACGTTCCCTTTGCTGGTTGGCTACTCCCAGCGCACGATTGGTTCTCCCGCCGGAGCATTCTGGTTTGCCGCGGTCTTCTGCCTGGCCTCCGCGATCTTCGGTTGGAAAATGCTGCCGGAAACCAAGGGCCGCAGCCTTGAGAATATCGCCAACTCGTGGCAGCGTCATTGAGTGGCGTCCGTAGGGCTTTCAACCTAAATCCCGCAGTTGGAAGGCCTGAAAATGCCAGTTTTTACCATGAAGACCGGGAAGGACATGAAGAAATGACTTGTCTAAAAG
>JBGSMR010000410.1:0-1616 GCA_041740065.1 Chthoniobacterales bacterium | reverse complement strand
AATGGATACGAACGCATCTGACGAAAGCCGTGAAGCTCAAGTAGACCGGTGGTTGAACCCATTGATCGAACTGAGCATCGAATCTCCATCGCTCATTGTCGGCTACGGCGGCAAGCAACCCCTGAAACGCTCCGAAATGGTTCCCTATTTCCACGTATGCGGCCGGTCAGGAATGCACAAGACTCTGCGTGTGCTTGTGGTTGGTGGTTGGCTTGGCCATGAGATCGATTCGACGTGGGTGATAACGAGTTTTCTGACGAAAATTGAACAGCGCATGCGACTGCTCTCTGGAATTGAGGTGACAGCGTATCCGATCATCAATCGCCAAGCGCTTCGGCGTGGAGAGTCGTTAACCGGAGAGCAGCTGCATTCAACTACAAAGTTGTGGCAGGATTCCCCGATTGCGCACGTCGAGATCCTGGAGCGCGAGATGTGGCGTTACGATTACGACTTGGTGATCATGCTCCGCGAAGCGTCGTTGGGTCATGGGTTCACGACAGATGTGTGGCCATCGAGCAATGGAATCGAGTTGGCTATTGGTGATGCGCTCAAACGTTACGCCAGCGCTGCTCCGGATTTCGCGTGGAGCAGTCGTCCCTCCAATCCCCGTTTTGGGCGCACCCTCACTCCCGTTCCTGACCGCAGCCAACAACCGACAGAAATTGTGATCAGCGTTCCGGGCGCTCAGGATTCCAAGACGCAGGGGAACGAAGGCTCCGCGATTTTACTCACTGTGCTTCACGCCGCACGCCAGGCGCGGGCGGAGGGTCTCGTATGAGCGATGCCACTCCCGACTTGCCCTATCAGCGTATCACCGACCTCCCGGCCGAAGAGCAGGAGGTCTTGAAAGCGCTGCGTGATCTCCAGTTTGGAGTTGTAGAAGTGGTTGTGCACGAGCGTCGGATCACGGAGATCCGGCAAACTCGCAAAACCCGCCTGACTACGGCGAAAACAATAACCTCCTGAAGCTTTTGTCACTTTCCTACCGGACCACCGGAGGCTGCCTTAACTCACTACGCTCAGATTCACCTGACCAATGGATTTTCTGAGTCTTTCTACAAACAAAATGAAATTATTTAAACAGCATGTGCTAGGACTAACGCTTGGAGCGGTAGGCTTGGCAATCACGCCGGGGTCAGCCTTTGCCGAATCCGGAGATTCATACACATTCGCCGATTGGTGGAAGGGAAAAGAAGCCACTGGAGATTGGTTCGGTGCGCGCAAAACCCTTCGCGACAACGTCATCGATGTGCGCGTATCATGGAAATCCAATATTCTCGGCATCGTCATTGGGGGAACTTCAAATCGGGCAGGCTATGACGAGGAATTCGTTTTCCGCACAGATCTCGATTTTGCGAAACTGACGAAAGTCGAGGCGCTCGAGGGCCTGACTGCACGCGGCCAAGTCCGCTGGCGGGATGGTGATGGCGTCAATAAATTCTCCAGTGCTAGCCAAGGATTTGCTCCCAGCACCTTTCAAGGGGGTAAGCAGTGGCGTTTGCAAGGTGCCTACTTGAGCTACACGACGCCCGAGCTCTTTGGAATCAAGAAGCTTTTGACGCTTTCTGGCGGCTGGCAAAACCCGGCGGACTTTTTCATTAATCAACCAGAGTCGA
>JBGSMR010000365.1:0-4580 GCA_041740065.1 Chthoniobacterales bacterium | reverse complement strand
TGCCGTCGATGCGGGAGAACTTGCGCGCGGACTTGAGGTTGAGCTCGAGGGTGGCGGTCTGGAAGATGTCGATGGCGCGGGAGTCCTGTCCGCTCTTGGTCTTCTTGACCGCGCAGGACAGCCGATAGTCGGGGAACTTGAGATTGGCGAAGCGCTGCCCCGTTTTCACGTTCTCAAACAACTTGGTCACTTCATCAGTGCTGTCTGTGTCAGGCGAAAGCGTGGTGCTGAGAATGACCTCGGGGAAAAACAAAAACTCGCCCTCACGCAGAAACGTCACCATCTCCTTCTCATGCAGCTGCAGGAGATCGCGCTGAAAACTCAGATCGGGTTCAGAGAGCGAATACAGATCGCCCATGCGGGCAAAGCCACGGAGACAAAGAAAATTGCCGAGCGAGAAGTCGAGGACGCCTTTGATTTTCATACGCTCGCCTCATTGCCAAGGATAAGTGCCTCGATTTCGCGCCTCGCTTTTTCTAGAACTTCTGTAGCGTTTTGAAATTGTTTGCGAGCCTGTTGTTTCATGAGGTCTGCCTTGGCAACAATCCTCTCTTGGACCTTGACTGGTGGAACAGGAATCTCCATGCGCCGGAAAAACTGCTCATCGACCCTCTGATGACCAGAGGAACCGGTGAAATTTAGGCGCGCGTGCTGGCGGACTAGTGGGAGACGTAGCAGGAGATGAAGAAATTCGACCGAAACATCAGTCGCCTTGGGTCGAAAAACGTGGAATTCCGTAGAGCCGTAACCAAACCCATTTTCCAACCCCCGCGCTACCGCAGATTTCCCGTTTTCCATACAAGGAGTAATTTTCGCCCAAATCAAATCACCTTCTTGAAATGTGGTGTAGCTCGCCACTTCTCCGACTGGCCGGATCTGGCGCTCTCCGATCTCTCCGAATATTTCTGAAACCACATCCATCGGTACAAAGGACACGGTGTCCGGCCCTTTCAATTTTCCGAATCGCGTTGGGGGATTGATCCTTGCGACATCACGAAGTTTTCGGAGAGGATATTTCCCACCTCCCAAAGACAGAACTTTCCAGTTAGAGGCCGGGTCAATTCGATTCCCTGTAACGCTGCTGAAGCACCTTAGAAATATGCGACTTTCGATAGTTTTCACAGCATCAGGCTCTAGGTCGATGCCTAGGTCCGACAGCAGCATGTCATTAACGCACAACAAAAGGGATCGAGCTTTATCAAGTGCATCTGCTCGCTGCTCTTTTGCTACCTGCATCAACTTTATTGCGGCCGACTGGATGTCATTCGATGGCACTGGGATGCGTATACGACGGGCGTATTCTGAGCCAAGAAATGGCACACCACCACCGCCCGTTAATTGGTCGAGTTGCCATCGGATCAGGTCCGTCTGGCAGAAGGTATATAAATATTCTGAAGTGACTCGTTCGTCAGTGATTCGAATGATTCCCGTATTGTTGTCCGCCGCGTACGGCTGCCCAACACCATCAAACTTGGCGAACTTATAACCCTTGATTGCAGCGCCAATAAACGGGCTTATGACGTCACCGCATTTCAAGAGTTTCGATTTTGGAACACCATCCACCGGTTCCGTATCAGTGAAGTCGATCAACCCATCGGTAGTGATGTTCTTCACCTTCAGGAGCTGGGTTGGGGCACCTTCAACTAAGTTTCGACTAACTCCTTGAAAAATCTTCCCTTTTAGGCTTCCCAACGTGACCACTGGGATGGAACTGCTGTCCAAATCAGCATGCCGGCGACGGAAATAAGGGCGGTGAAATGCGGGATCTAGGCGACCAGTCGTTTCGGATAGTCGAACCAAGAACACTTTTTCCCGATCAAGGGTTTTCGCAAGTTTGAAGCTCATGCCTTTCCGCCCTCAATTGCTTGAATGAATCGACTAAGCTCTTCGGAAATTGCATCCAGCTCGTTGACTTGCGTCGGTCTCCCGACTGCGTCGTACCCAATGTCTTCAGCGATTGCCATGAATATGTCATAGTCAGGAAGCTCCTTTCGGCGGCTCACCTCGTAAACCTCCGTCAGCGCATATCGTAGTTCGTCTACACGGGCAGAAAAACTGTCAGAAATCTCTTTCGCAGCTTCGGTAAAGAGTTCGCTCTCCTTGCGCGCTTTTACGTCCAAGTTCGCAAATTCAGTCTGACCAGCGAGATCTTGAAGTGCGGCCTTTTTCGCGCGTTCGAGTACGTCCAACTTCTGCTCGAAGGCTTCCTTAGTACGAATGCTATCCCTGAGAGCCTGCTTTTTATCCTGCATGCGCTTAGTCTCGGCGGCAGTGTGCTTTTTTAAGACCAGCACCGAACTCTTCACCCCTGCTCCGGTTGCCGTAAACGCCGTTTGTGGCAAGGAGACGACAGCGACGATTCGGAATAATTCTTCAATTTTGTCACGCACATATTGGAGGCTGTAATTACTGACGATGCCATCAGGAATCACTACCGCGAGGTAGCCGCCCTCGGTCAGATAGTTCCAGCACTGTTCGATGAAGAGAATTTCAGTATCTTGGCCAGGACGGTCGGCGGCCTTGCTCTTTGGGTTGAGCCAATCCACGTCGCGGGTCGCTAGGCGATATTGGCTCATGTAGGCCTTTTCGGTCTGCTTCACGGATGAGCCAAACGGAGGATTGGTGATGATGAAGTCGAAGCGGCCTTCCTTGAATCCCTGGTTCTTCGTCTTTGCGCGGATTTCGGAAGGCGGCACTAGTCCATCGTAGGCAACGACGTTCGTGTGACCGTCGTCATGGATGATCATGTTCATCTTCGCCGTGCGGGCGATTTGTTCGTTGATCTCAATGCCGTAGAGATTGTCTGCCGCAAAGTCGTGCCAATGCCGGTGATGCTTGGCGCTGCCGGGTTTGAAGTAGTCGTCCGCTTGTTTTCGGACCTTGTCCAAGGCGTGGAGCAGAAAGCCGCCGCTGCCGCAGGAGGTATCGAGAACAAGCGATTCGTGTGTAATTGGCAGCACATCCACGATGAACTTCACGATGGGGCGCGGGGTGAAGTATTGCCCGAAGTCGCCGCGGAAGAACGAACCCATGAAGGTCTCGAATGCCCGGCCCTTACTGTCGAGATCGGTATCCGAGAGATTGATGCTTTCGAGATAGCTCACGACTGTGCGCGCCTTGGTGGCGCTGAGGCGGATATCGTCCTTGAAGACTTCCGGGTCTTTCTTCCGGCCTTCCTCATAGAGCTTTTTGAGCCGGTCAAGCAGGTTCTGGTTCGTGGCTTCGTTGGCTTTGCGGACTTCTTGCTCGGACTCGTCCTTCGGCTTTACGGTGACGACTTGGAAGTCGTAGGCTTCGCCTGGTTTGCGGAGCTTTCGCTCGTCCCATAGTTTGCAGAAGATAAGCTTGTCGAGTTCGTCGAAGGCTTCGGAAGGATTGAGCTCTCCACCGCCCCACAGGGCTTGATGCGCCTGCTGGAAACGCCGCGTGAGTTCGTCCTGGGTGACGAGTTCGAGCGGGAAGAGCTTTTGGCCTCTCTTCGTCGTGCCACCGCCGACGGCATATTTGAAGCGCGCCAGTTCGGTGATACCGAACTGCGGCACATCAGGAATGGTGATGCGGTCTTTCGGCTTCTTCGCAGGAATCTCGAAATATTCGTTCTTGAGCTTACTGGTGACCCAAACATAGCGCGCTCCGTCGGCGACAGCGTAGCTAACGGCCTGGTCAGCGGCTCGCCTGAACTCAAGTTCGCTCGCGTCGGGCTTCTTACACTCGATGACGATAAACGGGGATTTCAGGTCGTCATCGTCGTAAACAATGATGTCGGCTTCCTTCGTTTCAGAACCCATTTGCACCGCGACAAACTGCCGAATGCGTTTGACTGGGTATTTATAGATGAGCACGAGGCTGAGAAAGGACTCAGCCTGAACTTTCTCCTCGGGGTTGGAGTAGTTGCGCCGCTTCTCCTGATGCAGATAGACGATGTATTTCCCATCGTCTTCGATGCGAATGAGCTTCTGTTTTATGCCTTCAGAGATAAGGTCCACGAGTTAATTCCAGAGGTAAGCGGTTGATTCAGTGCCGGGCAGGAGTGCATCGGGGTATTTGCTGCGTCTAAAGAGGTCGTGCAGAACATCGTCCGCGATGCCCCGGATCAGTGAGACGATCTTGTTGTGTGTTGCTTGGTTCATCCAAATCCCCTGTTATGCAGCGGCCATTCTATGCCGCAGCCTGAAGCATCATCGTGCATGGTAGCGAAGCCGCCGCTTGTGCGGGCTATCGCGTCGGTTTGGCGCCAGAAGCGTCTATCGCCCTGCGACCTGTCAGATCGGCCAGTGTTGCAAGCAGGAAGCAGATCCCTCGCCTTCGGCTAGGGATGACAGGGTTGAGATTGCCACGCGCGGCGGATTGACCCTCTGCCGCCCCTGCCCTACAGTCGGCGCAGGTGCTGAACACACCTTGCTACTAGCGGCGACCGCACCCGACAGTCCTGCGGTTTTTTTGCGCCCGTTTTCCGCCATTGCGGCGGCGGGTACGTGTTCTATGGTCGGGTGTCCGCAGTCATGCAAGACCCGCAAGGGAAAAGCTGCGGGCCGTCTAGTAGCGGTGTTCAAGCACCCGGCCGCCCTCTCTTGAACAAG
>JBGSMR010000369.1:0-35994 GCA_041740065.1 Chthoniobacterales bacterium | reverse complement strand
CCTCATGGTGGTACTCGGGGTGTGGTCCTACACAAACCTCCCAAGGCTCGAAGATCCTGAATTCACAATTAAAGATGCCCTGATCGTCACGGCCTATCCGGGTGCATCGGCGCAGGAGGTGGCCGACGAAGTCACAGACGTCATCGAGCTTGCTGCCCAGCAATTGGAGCAATTAGAGCGCGTGGTCTCCCGATCGGAACGTGGACGCAGCACTGTGACCGTGACCATTCGCGATCAATTTGACGCGAATTCGCTGCCCCAGGTCTGGGACGAACTGCGAAGAAAAGTGAGCGATGCCCAGCGCAGCTTACCGCCGGGGGCCGGGCCGTCTGTGGTATTTGATGATTTCGGGGATGTGTTCGGGATTTTCTTTGCATTGACGGGACCCGAGTTTTCGGACGCGCAGATTTACGACACGGCAAAAATGCTACGGCGGGAGCTACTGCTCGTGCCTGATGTAAAGCGGGTCGATCTATTTGGCGTTCAGCAAGAGGTCATTTTTATCGAGCTTGCCCGGGATCGCATCGCGCAACTCGGAATTCATCCAGAGCAAGTATTTCAACTGCTCCGGGAGCAGAATTTGGTAGCGCCTGCGGGGGCAGTTGATGCAGGCCCGCTGGCTATCACCATCAATCCCACCGGCGAATGGACCGGGGTGGAGGATTTTGAAAACTTGCTTATCAGCAGCGGAGGTCCTAGCGGGGAACTGATCTACCTCCGTGACATCGCGACCGTGCGGCGAGACTACGTCGACCCTCCGACAACGTCGCTGCGATACGATGGGATGCGGGCTATCGGGATTGGCATCTCGACAGTGAGTGGAGGAAATGTCGTGACCATGGGCGACGCGGTGCAGCGGAGGATTCGAGATCTCGGGTCCAGTATTCCACTCGGAATGCAACTCAACAAGGTCTCATTCCAGGGAGACACCGTGGTCGAGGCAATCAATGAATTTGTCGTCAACCTCGGGATGGCCGTGGTGATTGTTTTTGTCGTGCTGCTGCTTGCCATGGGACTGCGGAGCGGATTGATCATTGGCGCCATTCTCATGATTACGATGTGCGGAACAATGGTCGTGATGAAAGAGACCGGCCTGATACTCGAACGGATCTCGCTCGGGGCACTCATCATCGCACTCGTGATGCTGGTCGATAATGCCATTGTTATCGTGGAGGGTATGTTGATCGCGATGCAGCGCGGCAAAAACAAGATGCAGGCCGCAAAAGATATCGTTTCGCAGACGGCCATCCCGCTGCTCGGATCCACGGCGATTGCGATCCTGGCCTTTGGCGCAATCGGTCTCTCGGATGATAGCACCGGAGAATACTGCCGGTCGCTGTTTGTTGTGCTCTTGATTTCGCTTGGGCTAAGTTGGATTACTGCGGTCACCATCACTCCGTTGTTCGGCTACCTGTTTTTGAAAGCGGCGCCATCGGAGGGAGAAGAGGAACAAAAAGATCCTTATGGCGGAACGATCTACAGGACGTATCGGGGCATCCTGGTGCGGTGCATGAAGGCGCGGTGGATAACGATTTCGGTGCTGGTTGGCATGATGCTGGTTGCGGTGTTTGCGTTCCGATTTCTCGAGAATAGCTTTTTTCCGGATTCGACCCGGGATCAATTCATGGTCGATATTTGGTTGCCGGTAGGCACGCGCCTCGACGAGACAGATCGGCAAACAGCGCTAATGCGAGAAAAGATCGCATCGATTCCCGGCATTACCCATGTCACGACATCGGTCGGACAAGGAGCCCTGCGGTTTCTGCTCACCTACTCGCCCGAACGCGCAGATCCATCCTATGCGCAATTTCTCATTGATGTGGAGGACCATACGTTAATCGATCAAATCCTCCCAGAAGTGCAATCCACGTTGAGCGAGAATTTCCCGGACGCCGGAATTATTGCTAAGCGGTTTCTGCTAGGACCCGGCGAGGGTGGGCGTGTGCAAGTTCGGTTTTCGGGAGAAGACTTCGAGACGTTGCGAGGAATTGCGGATCAAGCGATGGCGATCTTCCGTGCACACGGTGGTGCCAAAGGCATCCGAATCGACGCCAGAGAGCAGGTTCCCGTGCTCCGGCCGGAGTTTTCCGAAGCGCAAGCGCGGTTGACCGGAATCACCCGCACGGATTTGAGTCAGACACTGCAAGCGGCTTTCAGCGGACGTCGGATAGGGATTTATCGGGAAGGCGACGAACTACTCCCGATTATGGCGCGCGGGCCGGAAGCGGAGCGGGCAGATCCGGACTCGATTCGGGATGTCCAGATTTTCAGCCCGGTCGCCGGGCGATTTATCCCGGTCCGGCAAGTGGTGTCCGGCTTTTCAATGGCGTTAGAGGACCCGATCGTGATGCGACGCAACCGCCTGCCCACGATCATCGTCCACGCGGACCAAACCTCAGGCCTCGCAAGCACGTTGCACGCGCGGATCCGGTCAGAGATTGAAGCGATCCCATTGCCGTCGGGGTATTTCATGGAATGGGGTGGCGAGCATGAAGATTCCAGTAATGCTCAGGCCGCGCTGGCAGGGACTTTGCCTGTCTTTGTCTTCCTGATGGTTCTCACTGTGATCTGCTTGTTTAATTCGTTGCGAATCACGCTTCTCATTTGGCTCACCGTGCCGTTATCGATCATAGGAATCGTCTTTGGGTTGCTTCTATTTGATCAGCCATTCGGATTTATGGCGTTGCTTGGAGCGCTGAGCCTGTCGGGCATGGTGATCAAAAACGGGATTGTCTTGGTGGACGAAATTAATGCACAACTCGCGTCAGGAAAAATCGCATGGGATGCTGTTGTGGATGCAGCCGTGAGCCGTGTGCGGCCCGTTTCGATGGCTGTGCTGACGACGGTCCTCGGACTAATCCCGTTGCTCTTTGACGTTTTCTTCGGAGCGATGGCGGTGACCATTGTAGTCGGCTTGCTTTTTGCTTCGGCGCTTACGCTGATCGTTGTCCCTGTCCTCTACTCGACGTTTTTCCGATTAAACCCGAAAAATTAAAGCCGTTCTAGATGCGCGACCAGATCCAGGTTCGGCAATAAGCCGCCCGCATCGACCGCTCACCCCCTTCCTGCGTTCGATAGACCACGCGGTGGACTACCATTATAGCAAGCCAGTCTGGCAAGGCGCAAAGGCCTCGCTCCGGCAAACCGTGTCGGCGCCGCGGCCAGATGCACTAGGCCTGAACGCAGATAGGGATCGTTAGATCTTTATTGCCCTACCAGCCATCGCATCGAACTTTGCGCGCTGGTCCTTAGTCAGCACTTTCCTCATGGCTTCGGCCTGACACTGCCGTTCTTCGCGGAGGTAGAGGATCCGTTCGTAGTTGCTGACGTGGCCGTCCTCATACCAGGCATTCACGTCGGAAACATCGGCTTGATGGTTCTTGTGGATTTTTGCCAGTTTCACTTTTTGCGCGTCGGTGAGGTCAAGTTGGTCTCGGACATTTGCTGATAGCAGCATGTGTCCTCCGAGCATTTGGTGCTCGATCTCTGCGATCCGCACGCGCTGCGGAGCAGTGAGTTGGGCCAATGTTAGCGCGTTGTATTTTGAATTGATTGCGGAGAGCGACCGTTGAGCGGCCTCTTTCGATGCGAGACTGGATGTGTCTGTGCCTTTGATCACCTTCCGAACGGCATCCCTATACCGGTTCCGTAGCGAATGAACGGCGTCCTTTTGTTTACTCGTGAGCCGCAGATCATCCTGCACGCGCTCAGAAGCAATCAGCGCTGGCAATGCGCCTGGACGCTCAACTGGCAGAGTAAGCGGTTTGACAGCCGGATTTTGCCCCATCGCGTGAGGCTGCATGGTGGCCCCGGCCACAATGGCGATCGGGATAAGAAGGGTTCGAGTGAGGGATGATCTCATGGTATTTTTCGGGGTAAAGTTGTGACAGGTATCCGACTAGGCGAGCTGTGAAGCAATGATTCCTTCGAGTTTGACGATGTCTGCGGCAAATTTTCGGATGCCGTCGGCAAGCTTGTCGGTCGCCATCGGGTCTTCGTTCAAGAGCCAGCGGTAAAGTTTCTCGTCCACGTCAATGCGCTCGATTTCCTGCTCCTTGGCTGCTTCCACACTGAGTTTGCGCGTGAGCGGTCCTTCGCTGAACTGGAGCTCGGAAAGGAGTTCTGGGCTGATAGTCAGTAAGTCGCATCCCGCTAATTCGGTGATCTGACCAAGGTTGCGGAAGCTGGCTCCCATGACCTGGGTCTCGTAGCCGAACTTTTTGTAGTAGTTGTAGATTCCGTTTACAGAAAGAACGCCCGGATCTTCTGCGCCGTGGTATTCTTTGCCTGTGGTGGCCTTGTAATAATCGTAGATGCGTCCCACAAATGGTGAGATTAACCGAACTCCGGCGTCGGCGCAGGCGATGGCTTGCCCGAGCGAAAACATCAGCGTGAGGTTGCAATTGATCCCTTCTTTTTGGACCACCTCAGCGGCCTTGGCGCCTTCCCAGGTCGATGCAATCTTGATCAGCACACGCTCACGGCTGATCCCCTGTTTTTCGTAGAGACCGATCAAATAGCGCGCTTTTTCAATCGTAGCGGCGGTGTCAAAGGATAGACGGGCATCCACTTCCGTGGAAACGCGGCCCGGGACGATCTGCAAGATTTCGCGCCCGAACTGAATGAGGAGGTCGTCAATGATGGTTTTGACCAAATCCGATCCAGAGAGCTTGGATGGTTTATTATCAGCAATCGCTTTCTCAAGGAGCGGCTTGTATTCGTCGAGTTGGACCGCCTTGTAGATCAGCGTCGGATTGGTAGTCGCGTCCTGTGGCGAATATTTTTTAATGGATGCAAAATCACCGGTGTCAGCGACGACGGTAGTGAATGCCTTGAGTTGCTCGAGTTGATTGGTGGCTGTCATGAAGGAGAATGGTCGGTGGTATAGAAATTTCTAACGCTCTGATGCTGCGGCGGCACGGTAGAAATTGCAACTCTCAAAGCGTGCTGAGCAGGAGGCGCGTTTGGTTTCTCCTCAATAATCAGGCGATCGAGGAATCGTGCTTGCATCGCAACACGGCTTGAAAAATTTGGTGATGAATGGCGCTCATGAATCTGCCATAACGACGCGCATGACCCATCGCTCTCTTTTCGCTTCGCTTCTCTGTATTCCGGTTTTGCTTGCGGGATGCGCCAGTGTGCCTCCCGGAAAAGTGACCCAGTTCGCCACCATTGATGCGCTTTTAGCGGGCGTCTATGATGGCGAATTTACCTGTGCTCAGGTAGTGAAAAACGGAGATCTTGGACTTGGAACCTTTGACAAGTTGGATGGCGAGATGGTGTTGGTTGATGGACGAATCTATCAAGTCACCTCCGATGGCACGGTGCGGAGGGTCTCCCGCTCTCTGTCCACACCGTTCGCGACGGTGACACGGTTTAAGCCGAAGAAGGCATTCCGTGCAGGGTCATCAATGACTATGGCTGCGATGGAACGCGCGCTGGACCATGCTTGCGCGAATCCGAACGGGGTGTATTCCATTCGGATTCGCGGCGAGTTTCCTGCGATAAAACTTCGGAGTGTGCCTGCACAAACGAAACCGTACCGGGAACTTGTCGAGGTGGCTAAAGAACAGACGGTCTTTCCTCCGGGCCCAAATCGGGGAACTCTTGTCGGATTCAGATTTCCCGAATATTTCCGAGGAATCAACGCACCCGGGTATCACCTGCACTTTTTGTCAGATGACAAAAAAACTGGCGGTCATGTGCTGGACGTGACAATCGGCGCGGATTCAATGATTGAGATAGCTGAAGCACCGCAATTTGAATTGTTTTTTCCAAGATCAGAAGGAGCATTTTCGCAGGCGGCACTCGGTCATGATCGGTCCGACGAACTGCGGAAAGTCGAACGCTAAAAAAACCGCATTCCGCTCGCCATTAGCCCAATGCCGCGGCATCCAGCTTTTCAGCGAGGTCGAAGTCCAGGCGCGTCAGACCTCCCTTACTGTGGGTCGAGAGCTTCAGGCGCACCTTATTCCAACGGATATCGATGTCAGGGTGATGTTTTTCTGCTTCGGCTAGTGCGGCAACCGCGTTCACGAATTCCATCGCTTCGGCGAAATTTTTAAATTCGTAAAGTCGGACGATATCCCGGCCTTGCAACTCCCATTCGGGAAGGTCAATCAAAGCATTCTCCACTTCTTCTTCGGAAAGACGATCTGGCATGGATTAGGACACTAGAAGATTCTTTTTGCGCTGACAAGTCGCGTTGTGTAGTTTCGCAACTCCCAACCAATCCCGAAATCTCATGGGCAAAATCTATAACAACATCGTCGAAACCATCGGTCGCACCCCACTTGTGCGGCTCAATCACATCTCCGCTGGCCTCCCAGCCACCATCGCGGTGAAATGCGAGTTTTTCAATCCGCTTGGTAGCGTGAAGGATCGCATTGGCATGGCAATGATCGAGGACGCCGAAGCCCGGGGTATCTTGACGAAGGAAACAGTCATTGTGGAACCCACAAGCGGGAACACCGGGATCGCGCTGGCATTTGTGGCTGCGTCCAAGGGATACCGACTGATCCTGACGATGCCGGAGACGATGAGCATCGAACGGCGGACGTTGCTTGCGATGCTGGGAGCGAAGTTGGTTCTCACGCCTGGAGCGGAAGGAATGAAGGGAGCGATCGCGCGAGCAGAGCAGATCGTGAAGGAAACGCCGAACGCGTGGATGCCTCAGCAATTTAACAATCCTGCAAACCCGGCAATCCATCAGCAAACAACCGCCGAGGAGTTGTGGGACGACACGGATGGAAAGATCGATATTCTGGTTTCCGCGGTAGGCACCGGCGGCACGATTACCGGTTGTGCCGAAGTGTTAAAAAAACGCAAACCAAGTCTCCTCGCGATTGCCGTGGAACCCAAAGACTCGCCCGTCATCACGCAAACGCGCAAAGGCGACCCTGTGAAACCTGGACCACACAAGATCCAAGGGACTGGTGCTGGATTCGTGCCAAACAACCTGCATTTGGACAGCATCGATGAGGTGATCACGGTCACGAATGATGAAGCATTCGTCATGGCTCGGCGCTTGGCAAAAGAAGAGGGCATCCTTGGAGGCATCAGCTCTGGCGCAAATGTCCACGTGGCTGTCGAGTTGGCCAAACGACCTGAGAATGCCGGGAAATTAATCGTCACGATTGCCTGCTCGACCGGAGAGCGCTACCTGAGCACGGCCCTCGCAGAAGAAGCACGCGCCGAAGTTTCCGCCTGACATCCCGGCTTCGACTACCCAAGGCACACTTTATTCCCATGCAAAACCGTCCCGAACCTTCTCCCGTCCCAGCGACTGACGAACCCCTATTCGATCTTGGCCCCAGTCCCTTGGAGGTCGTATGGGAAAAGCACCGGATGGCGATCCTTGTCGGGACCGGCGCAGTTGTAGTTGCGCTGGTGGGATTTTTCGGTGCAATGACAATTTCGCACTCCAACCGCATTGCGGCAATGGAGGCATTTTCTGCGGCGTCCACAGCGGATGAACTTCAGGCATTCATTGCAAAATTTCCGAAGTCTGTCGAAGCAGGCAATGCCTCGCTATTGCTCTCCGCCGCTATGCGTGATGAGAAAAAGCCAGATGAGGCGAGTGGGGTTCTGGAGGAATTTTTGAAAGCGCAGCCGAATCATCCGCTGGCCCCGCTCGCGTTAGTTGGGCTTTCAGGACTTGCCGCGCAGAGTGATGACGTCGTTACCGCTAGAGCGGATCTTCAGCGAGTATTGAGCGAATACCCTACGTCATTTGTAGTGCCCTTTGCCATGCTTTCTGAAGCTGAAATCCTTCTCGCATCCGGTGACCGCCAAGGCGCGCTGGCTGCATTTCAGGCATTGTCGCGACAGCACCCGTCGTCTGTGGCTGGTTCCGCTGCGCAGAACACTCTGATGGCGCTGGAATCCCTCGTTGTGGGAACAACGCCCGCTGCCCCCGTCACTCCCGGATCCGTTGAACTGCCGGCGCAGGAGCCGGTGCCCCCGGCAATGGAAGTGATCGACGTGGATGCTGATCCGGGCATCTAGATCACGCCCGTGACCGGCGGATCAGAACAAGATTCCGCACGTAGATCCCCCAGCCCGTTGCCTGTCCAAGGATGCCAACGATGTCCCGCCGCCAGATGAAATAGACGAGCAACATCGTTGCTCCGATGAGGCTCATCCACCAGAAAGCAACCGGGACCACCGAACGTCCCGATTTTTCACTGGCGAACCACTGGATCAGCATTCGACCGGTAAAAAGCACCTGCCCCAGCAAACCTACGGTGACCCAAAGGATGCCGACGGGACTTGTGATATTGAATAACGTCTCCAGCCAACCCGCACGGGTCCGGCTCTCATAAAGAAATTGCGTAAATTCGTCTGGAGTCAGCACCCGATCCCGCTCTGACCCGAGCCGCTTCACGACATACGCGACACTGCCGTCGTCAAGCCGAACTACCTTCACATTGTCTTTTGCTCCGGGCAGATCGATTTTAAGTCGTGTTTCCGGGCCGACGATGGTCACTTCCGCCACAGGACGCCCTAAAGTGTCCAGAGGGGCTGTGGTAATCTCCTGAGCAATCAGCGCCGGACAGAAGACCATCAGGAGACTGAAAATTGCCGCGGTCCAGCGCACGGCGAACTGCGGTGCTTGCCGATCCATTGCTGTCGAAATTTTAATAGAGATCATTTGCCGATACAAAATGTGCCGAAGATCCGGTCGAGGATATCTTCCGTATCCAGACGCCCCGTGACTTCACCGACCGCATCCAATGCGAGACGCAGTTCCACCGCAATAAATTCCGGTGCAATCTGAGCGACCATGGCACCGCGCGCATCATCCAGCGCGGCGGACGCTCGGTGAAGGCATGCCTGATGACGCGCATTGATTGCCGCATTACTTTCACCCATCGCCACATTACCACCTCGCACTCGGGAGACGAGCGCATCGACGAGCGTCTCGATACCATCCCCGGTCAGGCAGGATACCAAAACACCGCGCGGAGGTCCACCCGACGGCAGTTCGTCCTTCAGGTCCGATTTGTTTAAGACGAGAATTTCGTCTTCATGTGCTGGAGGATCGGCTTCGGGTTCTGTGGAATCCACCACACGGATGACGACATCGGCAGACGCAATGGCGCTGCGGGCGCGACTGACTCCCTCTTTTTCTACGGCATCCGATGCTTCACGCAGACCGGCTGTATCCACGACCCGGAAGGGAATGCCCCGCAAGTTCACGAGTTCTTCAATCGTATCACGGGTGGTTCCTGCGATGGGGCTCACGATGGCACGTTCGAATCCGGTCAGCCGATTCAAAAGACTTGATTTCCCCGCATTAGGACGGCCGCAAAGCGTCAACCGCACGCCATCGCGCAGAATCCGCCCCTCCGGCGCGGTTGCCAATAAGCGCTTGACCCGCTCTTGGACGGTGCTTACGGAAACGATCATTGCCTGCCCAACCGCAGGTTCAATATCCTCATCGGGAAAATCGATATACGCTTCGAGGTGAGCGACGACGGAAAGGATTGCATCTGCGATGGCGCGGGCTTCATCGCCAATCCGACCCTCCAGTTGAAGCGCGGCGGCGCGGGCAGCTAAGGGGGTTTGCGCCCGGATTAAATCCATGACGGCCTCCGCCTGCGTAAGATCCAGTTTGCCATTTAGGAAGGCACGCTGGGTAAATTCTCCGGGGCCCGCCGCACGCGCGCCGGCAGTTAGCACCGCCTGAAGAACGGACGCAGAGACCACTGGGCCGCCATGGCCAGAGATTTCTATGACATCCTCGCCCGTGTAGCTGTGGGGCGCGCGGAAGGTAGTCACGACGACTTCGTCTAGCGTTACCCCCACGTGATCGATGATTCGTCCCACATGAATGCGTCCGGATTGGACGGATTTAGAAAAAACCCTTCCTGCGATAATAAAGGCAGATGGTCCAGAGACCCGCACGACAGCAAGCGCCCCCTCGCCGGGTGGTGTGGAAATCGCGGCAATCGTCTCATGATCGAACATTGGATATCCCTATCACAGAAGAAGGCATCAGCCCATCACATCTTGACGGCACTAGTGGTGGTAATCGTTCCGGAAAGCGGGGATCCGATTGATCCGTGACGCGCTTGCGATTGTTGGTGGGAATAAATAACAAAGAGTATATCGCAAGCAAATCTGAGATCCAAGATCTGCATCGCTTTTCATATCAAATCAGGCCACTAATCTCCGGGTCTAATATCCCCAATGCCCACCTCCATCGACATTCCAATGATCTTCGTGATGCTGCTGACCCTTGCGGTCTTCGTGGCATTCGTAAAAGAATGGGCGAGCCCTGATGTGATCGCGCTCTCAGCGCTGGGCTTGGTCATCGTAACCGGGGCACTTCCAAGTGGTGAGGTGCTTGCGCTCTTCAGCAATAGCGCGCCGATCACTATCGGAGCCATGTTTGTCCTCAGCGCCTCGTTGGAACGCACGGGGGTCATGGACTGGTTGGCAGGAAATTTTTCACGTCTCGCAGGGCGGAGCTTATTCCGGGCGATGGGGCTTCTTGCGATGGTGGTTATTCCGCTATCTGCATTTGCAAATAACACGCCCGTGGTTGTCGTCTTTTTGCCGGTCCTCATGGCATATGCTCGGGAGTCAGGAGTGAGTGCGTCCAAGCTTCTCATTCCGCTTTCCTTTTTTGCAATCCTCGGCGGCACGACCACGCTGCTCGGCACTTCAACAAACATCCTTGTTTCCGGAGTCGCGGTGGAAATGGGACAAGAGCCTTTTAGCGTTTTTGAAATCACCAAGCTCGGTGTGATTTACGCAGCCATCGGAGCCGTCTATTTGATCGCGTTCGGCGGGAAACTGCTGCCGGATCGCCCCACGCTTTCGTCGCTGCTATCCAGCGAGGATACGCGCAGTTTTTGTACGCAGGCGATTATTGGTGCGCGATCAAATCTCATTGGAAAATGCCTGCCCGAAACAGATTTTGGGAAAAGCCGGACCGTGCGGGTTTTTGAAATTCTTCGCGACGGATTGCGCGTATCGGACGTTCCTTTGGATTTGCTTCCCCTGCGTAGCGGAGACACGCTCGTGCTCAAGGGATTGGCGCGGGATGTGGCAACAATCCGCGAAGCAAGCGACCTGCTGCTGGAAAATGAAAATCCAGATTCGGATCCCGGGCGCAGAGAGGTGCGCATGGTGGAGGCGATCATCGGGCCAAATTCGCCGATGGTGGGCCGGACGATTATGAACTTAGGGTTGCGGCGTAGATACGGAGTGATCGCAGTGGCATTGCACCGGCGGGGCCAAAATTTGCTGGATCAGTTTGCCAATATCCCGCTGGAATTCGGGGACACCGTTCTATTCGAAGGACCAGAAGCGAACCTCATGCGCCTGCGTGAAGAAGATGACTTTTTGAGCCTCAATGAAACGGTCCAAAAACCCTTCCGAAAATCTAAGGCCCTCGTCTCTATTGGCGCGCTTGCGGCCGTGGTGATTTTATCTGCAACCGGGGTACTGCCGATTGTGTCGGCTGCATTGATCGCTGCCGTGATCGTCGTTCTCACGCGTTGTCTCGACGCAGAAGAAGCCTATGAAAGCATCGATTGGCCAATTCTGTTTTTGATCGTTGGCATGCTTGGTCTCGGCAAATCACTGGAAACCACGGGTGCTGCCGAATGGGTAGCCGGCCATCTGGTGGGGAACTTCGGAGATCTCGGTCCCTATCTTTTGCTGGCTGGAGTCTATCTTTTGGCGACGACCCTGACGGAACTCGTCACAAATAATGCCGTGGCAATTATCCTCACGCCCATTGTTATCACCATGGCCACGAGCATGGGGCTATCGCCACGTCCATTCATCGTGGCTGTGATGTTTGCCGCAAGTGCAAGCTTCTGCACGCCGATCGGCTACCAGACGAATACCTATGTTTTTGGAGCTGGAGGGTATCGGTTTTCCGATTTTGCTAAAATTGGCGTGCCGTTAAATGTCCTGCTGTTCGTTACGGCTACGGCACTGATTCCCATCTTCTGGCCATTCGTTACGAAGTGATTGGTGATTTGACGTTGCCGCGTGAGGCCAGACGGCTGGCAGATTCAATCGTATCAATCTCACCCGGTGATTTGTCGGATCGAATGGATACGATCCGTGGAAAGCGAAGAGAAAATCCAGACGGATGGCGCGTGCTCGGCTGGATAGAATCAAATGCTACCTCGAGCACGACAAGCGGTTCGACGTCAAACACCCTGCCTCGCTGACGCAGCGTGGTTTTTTGAAATTGAGGGGTAAGTGCCGCGATCTCTGCATCCGTAAGTCCAGAGTACGCTTTGCCGATTGCTGCGAGTCCACCATCCGAGGTGCGTACGGAAAACGTATAGTCACTGAGCACCTGATTTCGGCGTCCGTGGCCGTACTCCACGGAGGTCACTACCACATCCAGAGTGGCCGCCGCCTTCTTTAGTTTGATCCAGGCCATTCCGCGGCGCCCCGGCAGGTATGCACTCTCGGGATCTTTGATCATGAGACCCTCGTTCCCGCGTTTGCGGGCCGCGTCGAATTCGCTGTCCAACGCCGACGCGGAAGAAATGCGTGTGATTGGCGCCACTCGGAGGGGGGCGGGCAGAGTCATTGCATCTAACGCCTGCCTTCGCACACCAAGCGGTTTACGAAACAACGACTCCCCGGCAAGCCAGAGCACGTCGAACGCGACGAACCACACCGGGATATCCTGCCGGAGAAATAGATCCGGCTCGAGACGTCCCAGACGCCTCTGCAATTCCGAAAATCCGAGGAGGCGATCACCATCAGCAGCTATTATTTCGCCGTCGAGTACGCAGGTGAGATTCGACCCGGAGAGGGCGCTGGCAATTTCCGGAAATGTCGCAGTGATGCGACGCAAATCGCGCGAGTAGACTTCCACCCGCCCGTCAACCACATGCAACTGCGCCCGAATACCATCCAACTTGTCCTCCACCCAGATGTCGGATGCTCCTCCCGATGTCATTCTCTGCCACACCGCTTCAGCGTCCGGCTCTGGACCGGCCAACATTGCACGCACCGGGCGAAACGGACACAACTCAGCCGTTTGCATAGTTCCGTGACGTGCATGAACTGCTGCCACGCCCAGATCGCCCAACAGCATGTGCGCCTCGCGCAAGTCCTCCGCCGAGACGCCGAATGCAGATCCGATCGCTTCTTCAACCAATCCCTCTTTGAGTCCGATTCGCAGGTCGCCGGTCAGGATTTTGACAATCACCATCGCTGACGTCGCAGATTGCTCACGGAGCGCGTCTTCTAGTAATTTCTGCTTGGATGTTGGGGCTCGGGTTGCAGCAAGGATGTCAAACAAGTCTGCTGTTTCACGAAGCGTCCAAGCCCGATGCGTCGTCTTGCGCTTTAAAATGGCACGGGTGGTGAGGCCCGCATCATTGAAGCGCCGCGAGATCGCCTGGAGTTCCGAAGGCGTGCAACCGGCGACAGTGATCAGTGCCCGCCGGATCAATGCCCATCCGACCTGTAACGTCCGCCCGGAAGCACGCGAAAAGGGATGCCCTGTCAGCCAGGTCACTGTCATCCCGAGATGGTCATCCTCAAGCGTGTTAAAATAGGCTGCCAACAACCGGGTTTTCGCTAACTTTCCCGTGCAGGCCGCAATTTCGCCGCACAGCGTCGCAAATCGCTCCAGGCCGCCCAGCACCGGAGCCTTGGTAGCTTCCTCCACTCGAACCTCAGATCCCTCACCCGCTCCCCTGTGCAGACGTTCGGAACTCAGCCGGAATTCCAATTGATCCGCGCCAGTGAGAGCCCACGCCTCGACACCGCGCGCCCGTAGATCCCTGGCGAAGTCTTGAGCAAATCCATGCAACGTGAGCACTCGATCGGGATTCACGGCCTCCACGTGCCGCAGGAGATCAGGGTAATCCGCATGATCAGATAACGGAAATACCGCATCGCAGCGCATGCGATGAATCGCCCCTGGATCCATCGCCCAACCGGTAAGGCCTGCCAGACGTCGACGGGCAATTTTTTGGATCATTGGGGAGCCATTGGCACTGGGCGGACAGATTACCACATGGCCAGCAGTCGCTCCGGCACGGTATTTTTGGTAGGCGGGAAACCGAACACCAAGTGCCTCGTAAACCGCCGTAATTTTCGCCACAGCCCCATGTAACATCACCGGCAGCGCCGCATCGCTCAAGGCCGCGAGGATCTCCTGCGCTTTGCCAAGGGAGTATCCAAGCAATACCGGCACGTCGCCGTCCTCCAGCGTCTCTTGGCAAAACCGCACCACGCCAGCCACAACATCCGCCGATGGCGGAAATATGTAGTGCGGCCGCCCGAAAGTCGTCTCCATAATCAATATTTCCGCAGCGACGGCTTCTGCAGACGTGCTGCTCAGCCCCTGCCGAAGCTTAAAATCACCGGTGTACAATAACGACCCCGCATCCGACTCGATGTAACATTGCGCTGAGCCAAGCACGTGTCCGGCCGGGACGAGAGTGATTGCAAATTTTCCAAAATCGCGCCGTTCATGATAAGGAATCCGATGCTCTATTCCAGGGGCCGGGCCCATCCGTGTCTCCATCAATACTCCGGTCTCCGGTGTGAGGATCGTCTCGCGATGCCTGCCGGTGTGATCACTATGCGCATGGGAAATAAAAGCAAAATCCCGTGGCCCGCGCGGATCCAGCCATAACCCCAGCGCCGGAAGCGAAACCCCCCGGTTGTATTGCACATCAATCATGACTCAATATCTCTCATTGCTTCGATAGTAATAGCGCTACGATGCACTGGGATCGCATAGATCCCTGCATTCGGATGCTGATGGAAGTTTTTAGTGGTGAGTAAGCGGCTACAGGAATAAAACAAATCCTATCGGTAGTTGTTTATGGTCTGCCGAGTTGTTTAATTTTTTATCATGGCAAGAGATCCCAATCAGCTCGATGCCGAAGTGGTCCGATTGCTGGAGGACACACGGCATGAGCAATTCTGGAAATTGTGGGGCACGTATTTGTCTGAGCGGCAGTGGGGCACGGTGCGCGAAGATTATTCTGCTGAGGGTGATCCATGGCATTCATTTCCGCACGACCATGCGCGCAGCCGAACCTATCGTTGGGGAGAGGATGGAATCCTGGGAATCTGCGACCGATTCGGAAGGCTATGTTTTGCTCCGACGTTCTGGAATGGCCGTGATCCCATATTAAAAGAGCGGCTCTTCGGACTGAGTGGACCTCAAGGAAATCATGGTGAGGATGTCAAGGAAAACTACTACTATCTGGATGCGACCCCCACGCACTCTTACTGCCAGGCACTGTATAAATACCCTCAGGCAGAATTTCCCTATGCGGACCTGATCGCGGAAAATGCGCGACGTTCCCGCATGGAGCCCGAATACGAGCTTGAGGATACGGGGGTTTTCAATGAAAGCCGGTATTTTGACATCTTCGTCGAGTATGCGAAGGCGTCGATTCAGGATATCCTCATCCGGATTCGTATCGTAAACCGCGGCCCGGACGCGGCTCCGTTGCATGTGCTACCAACGGTCTGGTATCGTAACACTTGGGCCTGGGGGGAGATTCGAGAAGAATGCACCACACGCCCGGAGATTCGCCAGGACGAACCCCACCGGCTCCGATGCGCACACGCGATGATGGGCGAATATGTTTTGGACTTCGGCGCATCGCCAGACGGAATGGGCAGTCCCGGATTTCTATTTACAGAAAACGCAACCAATCGCGAGCGACTGTATCAGGTCCCGAATGCGGAGCCGTTTGTGAAGGACGCATTTCACGATTACGTGATTCACGGCAAAACTTCCGCTGTGAATCCGGCGCAGACGGGCACCAAGGCTGCGGCACACTACATTTTAAGCATTCCTGCCGGCGGGGAAGTAACATTACGGTTCCGCCTGACCGCCGCAGAGGAAGTGCTGGCCGCCCCGCTGGACGAGCGATTTGACGCAGTGTTCGCCAAGCGCAAGCGGGAAGCCGACGCATTTTACGACTATCGGATTGGGCGCACCCCATCCCCATCCCACCGCGCGATCCTCCGTCAAGGGTATGCAGGGATGTTATGGTCGAAGCAGTTCTACAATTTGATCCAGATGGAGTGGAGCCAAGGAGATGCCACGCAGCCGGCACCACCGGCCGGTCACGCCCTCCGCAACGCCGATTGGGAAAGCTTGTTCAACCGGGATGTTTTATCCATGCCCGACAAATGGGAATATCCTTACTATTGCTCCTGGGACTTGGCATTCCACGCGATTTCGCTGTCATTTGTTGATCCGCCATTTGCGAAGCAGCAGCTCATCCTGATGCTCCGTGAGTGGTATATGCATCCAAACGGACAAGTCCCTGCCTACGAGTGGAATTTTTCGGATGTGAATCCACCCGTCCACGCATGGGCCGCATGGAGAGTTTACCGGCTACCCTGGCTATCTGACGCACCCGACGACCGGTTTCTTGAAAGTGTCTTTCAAAAGCTGCTGATTAATTTCACATGGTGGGTAAACCGCAAAGATCTGGACGGGAATAACCTCTTCTCCGGCGGCTTCCTCGGCCTCGATAATGTGGGCGTCTTCGACCGTTCCAAACCGCTTCCGACGGGTGGCGTCCTCAAGCAGGCAGATGGCACGGCGTGGATGGCATTCTATTGCGTCCAAATGCTATCGATCGCACTCGAACTCGCCCAAAAGGACCCCGTCTACGAGGACATGGCGTCGAAGTTTGTGGAGCATTTCGCCCGCATCGTCCATGCGATGAACGAACTCGGTGGCACTGGCCTCTGGGACGAACAGGATGGGTTTTACTACGACATGCTCGAAGTGGACGGAAAACACGAGCCATTACGCATACGGTCAATAGTCGGGTTCATGCCACTGCTCGCGACGACAATCATACCCAATTCCTATCTTACCCGGTGTCCAGAGTTTGCTGGCCGATTGGGTTGGTTCATCAAAAACCACCCGGTGCTTGTCAAGCATGTGTCCCAACCTGGCGACGGCCAGGATGGGACCATGAGTCACCTGCTTTCAATCCCGACCCGCGAGCATTTGGAGCGGATTCTGAAGTACATGTTCGACGAAAAGGAGTTCCTCTCGCCATACGGAATCCGCTCCGTATCGAAATTCCATGAAAATTCGCCCTACGTTTACTGGGCACACGGGGTGCCGTATTCTGTGGATTACGAGCCCGGTGAGGGAACAACCGGCATGTTCGGAGGCAACTCCAATTGGCGGGGACCGATCTGGATGCCTGTGAACTACCTGATCATCGAGAGTCTGCGGACGTACCATCGCTTTTACGGCGACCGCTTTCAGGTTGAGTTCCCCACACGATCGGGCAAATTTGTAACGCTGGGCCAGGCGGCAGAATTCCTTGCCGACCGCTTGATTTCGCTTTTTGAGATTCAGGCAGATGGGCATCGCCCCTGTCACGGCGATCAATCGCTGTATGTCGATGATCCCCACTGGAAAGATCTCCTGCTATTCAGCGAGTATTTTCACGCGGAAACGGGGCGCGGATGTGGTTCGAACCATCAGACCGGCTGGACTGGCCTAGTGACCGATCTGGTGAACCTTCGGCAGCATTGGGACTTTTGATCACGTCTTTTTGAGCGTGTGATTTAGCTAGGAGGCATGGCCCAGATCAGCTTTAATTTAAAGCAAGAGATGTCCAACCAGACGACAGCGGATTTATGGGTGCAGCTTTGCAGAGATCTTCAAGCACAGCAGGGCAGCTGCGCTGCGGAAGAGCGTGCAACCGTGGTTAAGAACTTTCTGGAGGGCGCCAAACAACTTTTTAAGAGCCCATCTGTGCGGTTGCGTGATGCCTCGGAAATTGCCGGCGACTGCCTGCTGGGCCTTGGGATGGATGAGGATGCTCTGGCCTGCTTTGAAGAGGCGCTTTCGCGCTCCGAAGGGGTGCTTGATGCGAGGGGTCGTATTGCCACGAAGGTAGCCATGCTCGCCGAAGGCCTGCCATCCCACAGGAAACTTGCTTGTGACGCTTACCGCACGGCGATCAAAAGCTTCGTGGTCGCCGATCCCTCGCAACTCCCCACCTTGCTCAATAACTTGGCAAGTCTTCAGCTAAAAATGGGAGATTTTAGCGAGGCGATTGAAAGCTATGAACGTGCGATAACGACCTCGGGGCGGCTCCATGGAACGTCCAGTCTGGAAGTGGCATTGCTCCGCAGCAATCTTGCCGTCGCATACACTAACCACGGAGACTATGGAACAGCCGAAGGGCTCCACTTACAAGCTCTCGCAATCCGAGAGGCAAACTTCGGAGCCAACCACCCGGAGGTGGCTTCATCCATGGCCAATCTTGGTGTTGTCTATCACGACAAGGGAGAGTTCCGGAAAGCGGAAAAATTTTACAAGGGAGCCTTGGATATCCTGAAACGCTTTCGTGAACCCACGGATCCCGAGGTGAAAGGGATTCGCGGAAATTACGAACGCCTGCCACACATCGCAGTGCGTACACTTTCGACCACAGATCGCATTTAACTTTCTATCACGATCGGCGGTTACGGTCTTACTCGTGACTGAGGACCCATCGTCACGAGTAGGAACCTTCCACACGCTCAGCGACATCTCGATAGCCGTAGTCTACTTCGTAGATCTGCTTCATGTTGGTGAGGTAGCGGTCCTTATCGCCCATTTTGTCATAAACGAGGCCAAGATTGTAAACGATATCCTTTTTGGTGGGATCCATGCCTGCCAGTTCTGCCACCGCCTCTTCGAGCGTGCGGGCGGCGAGATCGAGCATGCCGCGTTCGACAAAACACTTCCCTAGCAGACTGATTGCACGGAGGCGGACGCTGGGGTTTTGTCGTGCTTTTTGAAGCTCTTGGATGGCGTCTTTGTAATTCCCCGTATTAACAAGGATTTCGCCAAGTTCAAAACGGAAGCTGAGATCGGTGGGATTGCGTTCCACCCGACGGCGAGCCTCGTCCAACGAAAATTCGGCCCTGAGGCGTTTGATCTCGGTGAGTTGCTCAATGTACGGCTTGGTTTCTTCTCCGTCAGGATTGGCGGCGATGAATGCTTCGTACTCAGCAATACTGCTGTCGTATTGTTTGATCTGAAGATCTTTCGCTTTGCGAACAAGCGCCGCATCGGAGTTATTACTCAACCCCGCCGTGTAGGAATACCAAGTAATTGCATTGGCAATGTCGCCTTTTTGCTCGTAGAGCTCAGCGATTTTGCGGGCGACGTCGATCGATTCCGGCGCTTCTTCATAGCGCTTTCCATACTCCGCCAACTGCTGATCGATCATTTCATCACTTCGGACAACACGACTCTGCTGTTCCATGGATACGGCAGCTTCCTTATCTTTGATAAGATCTCGATAGGTGGCGTCCTGGCGCTCCCATCCGCCCTTTTGCATGGACGCACGGGCAGATGCATCCTTACCGCCCTTGATCGCCACGAGGTCTGCGGGATTGATATCGACAATACGATTATAGACTTCCACCGCTCGATCGGCATCGCCCGACTCGGTGTAGTGGCGTGCAAGCTCGTGGAGCATTTTCACATCCTTCGGGCTACCTTGCACGATCGTCTCCAGCGCAAACGTTGCGACCTCCGGAAGATCAGCGGCTATCGCGGCGTCACGGAGGAGGAGATTCGCATGTTGATTGTAAGGCTCAGATTCCAAAACTTTCTCAATGGCATCTATCGCGGCCAATGGGTCTTTTTTGACCATGCCTTGGACCTTCATCAGCGAAAACGATGCGGTGGACATGCCACTTTTCTTGCCCCCGCTTTTAGCAATCGCAGCTTTACGCACTACCTGCCTGCCAGTGAGGAATGAGGGCTCCTGCTTGAGCAATGCTTGAGTGAGCTGGATCGTATATCCGTAGTTTTTGAGCTGCATCGCGCTCAATGCCTTCAACCATGTCGCCCGGTTGCCTTCGGTGAGTTCCTTTTCTGTCTTAACGGCCATAATTTAAATTAAGTGAGGGAAGAAATAATGTCGCACTGCCTTGCGAAATTCCTCTCCATCTTGTCGTGCTTTTTCATGAATGTCATGAGTTTTTCTTCTGTGATATTACGCACCGCAGACGAGAAGTTACTGAGTCGAAATGCGGCCCGGCAAAAAATCACTCCGCAACGTAGGCAGAGATCGAAAATCCAGCATCGATCGTCCCACCGGCAGGGACAGTCTGAATCCCGGCTTTTTCCTCAAATGGCTTCTGGGGATTGCTGTCCGGAAGTCCCCAGCAGGGCTCGATACAAATAAAATCATCACCGCTCGACCAGAGTGTCATGTATGGGACTTCAGAGAAATCAAGCTCCACCACCCGCCCAGAATCTCGCAGTGTGATGATGCGCGGAGAGACGTTTTCGATCCCGATTAAATAAGAATCCTCAAGTTTGGATTTATCAAATGGCATGGGGCCACCGGCAAAATCAACTCGAGTGATTTGGCCATTGAGAAAATTTCCCGGGGCCAAATGGCGAATGTATGCTCCGGCTGGTAAGTCGACTTGAGCGGACGCAAGGGACGAGATAGCGAAGCCAGGATGAATCCCGAAACTCAGGTGCGCAGGACGTGAGGTGTCGAAGTTCTCAAACCGGAACTGAACGCGCACTCCCTGGGGTTGCAACGCGTAGGTCAACTGGCAGCCCACGGGTCGCGGATACGCACCCACCGGGATCTGAGACGGCAAAACCTCATAGGTGAGAGAACATTCGTGAGCATCGAACGTGGGCGGATTGAAATGAAAGCCTCGCAAAAATCCATGGTTTCCGCCCCGGATCTCGTCTCCCGCGTAGTTGGACTGCTCGTTTAAAAGGCGATGGATAAAGTAGCCCATAACCGTTGCATGATTTCCCCATCCGGTCTCCGGCGCAGCCAGCATGTTATCGCGGTGCAAAAACCCCGACCATGTCCCGCTGCCCGATTGACGCGCGATACTGACCATTTCAGCACCCGTGCGACGGATGCACACCCGGACTCCCGTGGTGTCATTTTGCAATACATCCACCGCGTCCACGGGATCCGGCTCGACATGATAACTTACGCCCATCCATCCGTGTATAGATCGGATTCCCGACACACACAACTCTGGCATTTCACCGATTGGCCTTCAGGAGTTTTTTATTAGACACAAACTAACATCTCTGTTGGAAAATAGGTTGGGGAGCGCCTCACTCCTTTATCAAGATCAAGAGTGCGAACCATTAGGGGAGCACTAATGACGAAGAATGGGTTACAGATCGACCGGATTGATTTTGGATACGAGCAGAGTGTCCGATGGTAGGCGCGGGATTTGGGCCACGCATGCCCCATCGAGGCCAAGCGTGGGACCAACAAGGCGATTTGGAAATGCCGGAATCGCACCAGTAAAACCAATGTCCTGCACGTCCGGAGTGTCGAAGAAAATGAGAAACCGCATTTCTTCATCGGATAGGTTTTCGATGTGGTGCGGATAGGCGCGGGGAATGAAATAGATGTCGCCTGCGTGAAGTTCGTAAGTCTCGGCGGAGCCTCCAGGGCTTTGCACGGTCATTCTGGCATGGCCGGTGTGGACGTAGCCGAGTTCCGCGGTTTCCGGATGCCAGTGCGGTTCGCGCATCCCAATGCCTTGGATACGCAGCGAATACATGGCCTGCTGCTTCAAGACAGGCCAGGTGTCGCGCCGCGCTACGATTGCCGATCCGGTCGGTGTGGAGACGATTGGCGCTCGGGATTCGATCGGGAACTTATACGGGCTGACAAATCGCGCGGATTCAGGGACCTCGGCTTTGCCATGGACGCGACCGAATTCTATGTCTGTGGCTTCTTGCCGTTGGTCGAATAGTTCCGCCGCTGGTATCCCCCAAGTATTACCGAGCACTGCCGGCGACATGCACTTTGCAAACCCGGAGAGTCCAAAGTTCTCTGGTGACTCATGCGAGAACGAGAGGATAAACTCAGCTGCACCCGACCCTATGTTTTCAATCGCATGGAGCGAGCCGCTGGGAACAAAAAACATTTCGCCCTCGGAAATCGTGAAGTGCGAGTGCTGATTGCCATTCGCAAAAATAGTCACCAGCGCCTCCCCTTTCAGGCAATACCCGAGCTCATCCGCATTGGCATGCCAATGCGGCTCCCGAAAACAACCCGCATTGATTACGAGGTGGTATGCCGACAGCCGATGGAGAATCGGAAAATTCGATCTATTGGCAGAAGTCTTAGATCCCAGGTCAGAGGAAAATTCCGGCTTCGTTCTGCTGAGGGGAAACTTGTGCGACATGGTTTGATTTTTGTCTACTGATAGAAAGAAGGAAAGCGAAGACAGCTCGGACCCGCACAAAAAACCAACAATCTGAAGGAACAACTATCCAGATGGGATGGACAGGCCGAATCCCCAAGAAGGAATAGACCGCGAAAGACAATTGCGTTTTGCCGTTTGCATTCTACAGTCGCCGGAAATGGACCTGCTGACCTGCGACCTTCCCGGAATCAAAAAGCTCCGCAGCGGAAAAGTGCGCGAAGTGTTTGATCTTGATGATTCGCTCCTGATTGTAGCAACGGACCGGATTTCGGCCTACGACTGTATTCTTCCCAATGCGATTCCGCAGAAGGGAAGCGTGCTGACTCAGCTTTCGAAATTCTGGTTCGAAAAACTCGATTTTGTTCCAAATCAATTACTCGGTTTTGAACCCAATTTTCTTCCGGAGGTGCTACAGCCTTATGAGGAGATTTTGCGTGGCCGTTCAATGATTGTTGCCAAAGCAACACCATTGCCGGTTGAGTGCGTGGTGCGTGGATACCTTGCTGGTTCGGGTTGGAAAGATTATCAGGCAAATGGATCCGTCTGCGGCCATCAGCTTCCGCCAGGGCTGGAGCAGGCGGGGAAGCTGCCGGAGCCGATTTTCACCCCTGCCAGCAAGGCGGATACGGGCCACGATCAAAACATTTCCTGGAACGAATGCCGCCATATTCTTGGTGAGGAGATTGCGCAGCAGGTTCGTGATTTCAGCATCGAACTCTACGAACACGGGCGTGCTTTTGCTGCGCAACGGGGTATCATCATCGCAGATACGAAGTTTGAATTCGGAATGGTCAATGATGAAGTGGTGCTCATCGATGAATGCCTGACTCCGGACTCTTCAAGGTTCTGGCCCGCATCTGCCTATGCACCGGGCGGCAGCCCTCCCAGCTACGACAAGCAATTTGTGCGCGATTATTTGGATTCGTTAGATTGGGACAAAACTCCTCCCGCGCCCGCGCTGCCAGATGATGTTGTCCGCAGCACCTCAACAAAATACATCGAGGCATTTGAGCAAATTTCCGGCATGAACTTCGAGGCGCTTCGGGATGGAGCCATTTGTTGACGATCTGATTTTGTTCCTTGCCGCCGAGCGCGGGCTATCCACGAACTACCAACTTTCAACCAGGCAGTCGCTGGATACGTTTTCCGGATGGCTGGCTACCACCCACCAACTTGCTCATCCCTCCGACGTAACTGCGCAGCATCTCAGTGATTTTTTAGCCCATCGGAAAAGGGCAGGTCTGGCGGCAGCCAGCATCAAAGCAGAGGCAGTGGCTCTCCGGATTTTCTTTCGATTTCTCATCACCCGGCGACACCTGCAATCCGATCCGGCTGAATTTATCCATATTCCCCGCATCGAGCGTTACCTACCAGATACCTTAAACATTTCACAAATTGAGCAGTTACTTAACGCTGTCGGCGATCAAGATCCCTGCGCGCTGCGAAACCGCGCGATGCTGGAATTGCTATACGCCAGTGGCCTCCGCGTGTCCGAACTCTGCAATGCCCGGTTGGAAAATCTCGATTTAGATGCAGGGTGGATCCGCGTCGTTGGTAAAGGAAACAAAACACGGATTGTCCCCGTGGGAAGCAAAGCCCGCGATGCTATGAGCCGTTACCTCGCCGGCGAGCGACCTAGCCTCATCGGACCAAAATCAGGAGCGGAGGTTTTTCTTTCCGTGCGGGGAAAGAAGCTCACGCCTGCCAGGGTATGGCAGCTCGTTAAATCCTACGCGTCACTCGCCGGGATCGAGTCGAATGTGTATCCTCATCTCATGCGGCATTCATTTGCCACCCACCTGTTATCCAACGGTGCAGATCTCCGGATCATTCAAGAACTGCTTGGCCACGCCGACATCTCAACCACAGAAATTTACACCCATGTCGACCAAAAGCGGTTGAAGGCCGTTCATAAGAATTTTCACCCCCGGGCATAGACGCTCATCCACTTTATTGCGCCCCATCGGCTCATCGAGTCCCATTCGCATCCGGCATTTTTATCGTGGGCACGACGCCTCTCGCCGACCAGATAGAAAAACTACCAACCCATAGAGCGATCACGACAAATGGCGTAGAAAACAGGTTTTACTATTTTATACAATCGTAGCGATGCCGGCTCGATTATTGGAATCAGCGTGTTTCATCTTGATATTTCACGATAATCGTGGAATGTCACGATATGGTGGAACATTTAACGGATGCACAGCGCCGTATCGTGCGGGTCGTAGAACGGATGGAGCGGGCCGGGGAGCCTGCATTTGTGCCGGATCTCGTGCAATCTCTCGGGCTTGCCGCAGAGAGCAGCATCACACCGACGCTGCGTCTTTTAGAGCGGAGCGGTGTAATTTCCGTGCATGGCGGAGGCAGCCGGGGGCGTTCCCGCGTGGTGCGCCTCACTGCACGCGCGCGTTACGGCATGGGCTTGGGAGGCCTGCCTTTACTGGGGATCATTCCAGCAGGCCCTCTCAGCGAAGCCCTCGCAGATCCGGAAACCATCATTGATGATCACGAGTTGTTGTCGTATCGCGAGGGTGACTTTCTTCTCCGGGTCCAAGGAGATTCCATGACCGGAGACGGAATCCTGAACGGTGATAAGGTTCTATTGCGCCCCGCATCCGAACTCCGGCCAGGCGAGATCGCGGCAGTCCTAGTTGGGGATGCGCATGAGGCGACCCTCAAACACGTATTTTTTGAGGCCAAGGGAAAGACGATCGTCCTGCGTGCAAGCAATCCGGCTTATCCAGATCTCATTGTGCCAGCTGCAGATGTCAAAATCGCAGGCGTCTTCCGCGGACTCGTGCGAGACGTAGGGTAGCCCAAGTCCCGATAGGCAGGAAGCTTGCCGTCTAAAAAACCTCGCAGGAGGAGCTTTACACTGCCGGGGGATCGGGCATTCTCGCGGGAAGTATGCGTGTAATCCATTTGATTGTAAGACGTTCGGGGCTCGCTTTGATTGGGGCCTTTGTCGGCGTTACACTAGCTGGCTGCGTGTCCGCCTTCGGTCCGATGCCACGCGCACCGAAAGAGGATTTTTCGCGTCCGACTCCGAATTTAAGTACTCCCTTTGCGTGGGGATTTGCATCCAGCAGCTATCAATATGAAGACCCGGCAGTTGTTCAAGGCGACGAGGATTATTTTTCAACCGATTGGGATATAGAAACGGCCCTGGGCAAAGCTCCGAAAAAAGGGAACGCGCTGTATAGTTGGACGCATTTCGAGAAGGACCTCGCTGCACTGAAAAAAATCGGTGCCACACACTACCGATTCAGCATCGAGTGGGCTCGCGTCGAGCCGAAGCCTGGCGTTTATAACGAAGCAGCCATTCGTGAGTATGCCTCGATGGCACGTCGACTCAAAGAGGCGGGCATCGAACCGATTGTTTGCCTGTGGCATTTCACGTTTCCGGACTGGCTCTACGACCGGAAGCGCCCGAGCGCGTCAAACTGGCTCCATCCCATGGCTCGTGAACGCTGGAATGCCTACGTCGCGCGCATGGTTGCAGCCACGGCACCCTACACAAAATACTACGCTCCACAAAATGAACCGAATGGCCAGATCACAACTGCGTATGTCGTAGGCGAATGGCCCCCGGGCATGGTAATGGCATTCGGGCACTACTGGAAAGCGATCGATGCCAGCACGACGATGTTTCGCGATGCGGCAAAACTAGTGAAATCCGTCAAACCGAGCGCCAAAATCGTCAGCGTGGAGGCCATGCCGTGGTGGGAACGCGCGCCGATCGACGTCACTGGATATCTTCAGCGGTCGATGGTGCAAACCAATTACGATCACCTAGATCGGGTCGCTGACGTCTGTGATATTCTGGGGATTAACTATTACTATTCGCAGAAAGTTGGTCCATTGGCCTACTTGTCGATGCCGTACCGGCACGGTCCCAATTTTACCATGATGGGCTGGACCATCAATCCGGAGGGGCTTTACGACCAGATCCGCACGGTGGGCGACCGCTACAAGAAACCAATGATGATAACGGAGAACGGGATCGCAACGAAGGACGATACCCAACGCATCAGCTACATTACTGACCATCTTGCAGCCGTGGGACGGGCGATCCAGGATGGCTATGACGTGCGTGGGTATTTCGCATGGTCACTGGCGGACAACTACGAATGGCACTACGGTTACGAGGCTACCTTTGGTCTGGCGACCATGGATCCAAAAACATTCACTCGGGTATTTAAGCCGAGCGCGGACTTTTACCGGAATACGATCCGATCCCACCGCACCGTAGGATCCGTAAGATCGATAAAACCGTTCAAGAGCACTCCTGCGCCCTCGACCCGGTAAAGCAGCGCCGCAGTCGCGGGTCTTCAGTAACAAACCGGGCAACCTCCGACAGACAATCCCGCGAGGACAGCACGGTGTAGAAATTCGACTTCATCGACGGCGCGGCGGCTACGGCAGCCATCCATTCGTTGTAATCAAAGGGATCGTCAGCAATGGCGTCCCAAAACCCCGTCTTGCAGAACAGTGCGTCGATGATATCCGAATTCTGGCCTTGCAGCAGGCTGATGAGATACGCTGCAACACCGACTTGCAAACCATGCAGGCGAGGACGCTGGCAAATGCCATCCATGGCGTGCGAGATCAAGTGCTCGCTCCCGCTAGCAGGTCGGGATGAGCCACCAATAGACATGGCGATGCCATTCAAAAGTAGCGCCGTCGCAAGAAGCCTCATCCCCTCCAAATCGTGTGTGGGCCGCGCGATGAATTGATAAACACTGGCATCGGAAAGAAGTGCGGCAAAATCGTCCACCGGAGTTCCTACGGCGTGGAATGCCAGCTTCCAGTCGGTGACTGCGGTAAACTTTGAGACTAAATCTCCGACACCCGAGTGCCACAACACCTTCGGTGCTCCCAGACACACTGCGGCGTCAATGATTACTCCAAAAGGCATTGCAGACGGCAGAGATCGCCGGCGACCGTTGACTTCCAGGCTGGATTGTGGGCTGCAAAATCCATCATTGGACAACGAAGTCGGCACGGCCAGATAGGGAAGGCCTGCGAGGAATGCTGCATATTTTGCAACATCCAACGCCTTGCCTCCACCGAATCCAATGACTGCGCGGGTTCCCGCCGGAAGGTTCTGCGAGATCTCGACAGCGCGGTTAAACTCAATGGAGTCAATTTCCTCTTTCTGCGCGATCAATATCCCGCAGAAGTTCAATGCACAGTGAAGCCGCTCGGACAACTCCGGTCCTAAGCCTTCGCTGATCAAAACCACGACCGACGAGAATTCATGGCGCTTTGCATAGACGCCCATGCGGTCCAGGGCGCCCGGTTTCACCCTCACTAATGCGGGAATGGCCGCTTGCCGGGAATTCAACATTTCAGCAAGATCTCCGGGATTTCCGACCATACGTCGAATCGATGAAATGGCTCTCCTCGCCTGCTGAGTTCATCGGCCAGCCATCCACGCGCAAATCGAAATTGAGGAGCGACGAGCAGAATAGGATCGAGATCCGGTCGACCATCACCCGCAAAAGCGACACGGTCGGCAGTGGCCAACGCGTCCGATACGATGGCCAGTTTATCGATGCCGGTGGTTGGTGAGAAAAACGGCGATTCCAGAGGCGCGTATAAGGTCAGGCCTGTTTCAGGATGAAATACCCCGGGGTTCGAATGCACCGTGATAGAAACGTTTGCGAGATGCAGAAGACGCATAATATACCACTCGCAGCCGGCGGATGCCACACGCACTTCCCATCCGTGTTTTTGGAGTGCTAAAATCGAGTCTGCAAGCCGTGGAACCAATTCCATGGCCGTTACGATTTCTGTCAGATCCGCGTCAGTGGCGCGAATCCGGGAAAATATCTCCGCGAGCGCTTCAAAGTGCGAGATCCTCCCCGAGAGGTAGGCATCCCATGGGTCGTCGGATTGTGTGAGCGGCCACTTCTTTCGCACCAGATCGTAAAAGTCCCACCTCGTCAGCGTGCCATCAAAATCGGTGATCAGGATCTTTTTCTTAGCTGCCAGGAGATTTGGATTCATACGGTCCGACGTTTGGCTCGCGGGGCTTGTTTCTCTGCTAACCGATCAAGTATCGATGCTACGTATGCCAGTCGGCGCTCAATGTCTTTTGACTCATCCACGAGTTCGCGTTGTCGCCGAACTTGCAGGCGTTGGTGTTCAGCGGGCTTTTTTGAGGAAAATTTCCACGCAGGATGGGTTCGCAGGGATTTCACCTGTCGGTTGACTTCGCGCAATGCCCCTTTGATATCGCGGATCGCATCGTGAATCATGCCCACTGGAATGGAATCCACAGCGTCCGCAACAGACAACTCATATCGGGCAGAGACAGCTTCCAATCGCGCGAGGTCACCCGATTGATACGCGGTCTGCAGATCGTGCCAAAGCGCGAGTTCCACAGGACCGTGATGCTCATTCCCATCCGGATGCAACTGGCGGACGAGCTTACGATAAAGCGCCTTGAACCTCTGAGCAGGACTCTCGGGCTCAGGAATGTCGGCGGCATCCTCGGCACGGTCCCTAAGAAGGCCGTGCTTCCGGCGCTCGGCGTCGAGCAGCGTATCCAGGCGCGGTGCGCTGCGTCCGGTCATGATATGATACATTTCGGAAAGCATTTCGTATTCCTGCCGAAACTCCGCTTTTTCGGCCTTGGGCAGGGCATCGAATTCGCGGATATCAAAGTCGTTAGGAAGATCCGTCGCCCCAAACATCCGCTCGCCGCCATTCTCGCCCGTGTCCGAGTCGTTTCTGGCATGGCCCGCGTCATTAAAAAAATCACCGTCCCCCTGATCTATGTCGTCATCACTTTCATCGGGAGGGCGGTTCATCGCTTCCATGACCCGAGCGTAGGCGCGCGATTTGGAGCATCCCTTCATATACACCTCCTCTTCCACGAGATAGAGGATGTGCTCCTTCCGCTCCAGCTCGGTCCTTAGCTCCCGAAGCCGGGTAAGCAGCGAGCCAAAATGGGTCGCCTCCCAGCGTTGGAAGGCGGAAAGATCGGCAGACTGAAAGGTATCGACTGCACGGCGCGCGTTTTCCACGCTGCGCTCCACCTTGCGGTAGTCCGCTACCGCAGAATTGCGGATGCCGCTGCTGTCAATGATCACGAGCGTCCAGATCTCCAGTCCGAGGCGTTCGCTCAGATCAATAGGGCGTTGAGGATAGCCAGATCGGCGTTTCGTTCGTTTCACGGGACGAGTCGGTTTCTAAAGGATGGCGTTTTCGAAAAGCTCGATAATTTCACCGTCGGGACCCTTAAAAAAGGCAATGCGAACCGGGACAGGGCCTTGGTTCGACGCAATCGTGACCTCGGTGGGTTCTAGGGTAACTTCTGATCCAGCATCACGGGCTTTGTCGAGCATCGCAGCACAGTCGTCCGTGCGAAACGCAAAATGCAGAATCGCAGATTCTCCAGTTTCGAAGGTATCCCGCTCAAAGATTTCAACGTAGTTCCCATCCCCCGCGTCGATCATCGCAGCACGCTTAGGCGCTTCGCCCCACGTGATCTTTGGGTCAAGCCCGAGGACTTCTGTGTAGAATTTCACGCTCGAATCAAAATTTGAGCTACGGATTGCGGTGTGGTGAAAGCCAGTAATTTGCGCCATGACACAGACGGTGCCATGGATTTCAGAATCACGCATCAAAAACCGCATGTAATGCACTTCCGCTTTACAGCCCGGTGAAAAACTGCCGACATGTGTGAATGCTCTACCTGATATGACCGCTTCCGCAACCTCTGATCCTGTCGAGGTAGCAAGTCGACTTTGTGCGGCATGCGGGATGTGTTGCAATGGTGTGATGTTTTTCAGCATGCGCTTGCAGCCGGAGGATTCCGCACGCAAGCTTGCTGCGCTGGGCCTTAGAGCCAAGAGTCGGAGTGATGGCCAGCACATTCCGCAACCGTGCTCAGCCCACGATGGGCGGCAATGCACGATCTATTCCGAACGTCCCCAGCGCTGTCGTGCTTTCGAGTGCCAACAACTACGAAAAGTCGCAAAGGGGATACTCACCGAATCCGCGGCCATGGCAAAAATCTTCGATGCACGGACTCGCGTCGCACGCGTAGAAGAGCTGTTTCACTCGACCGGAGATCACCGCAAGAACAAAGCGTTTGCAACGCGATTTGCGGCTGCATTTGCGCCTCCACTCGATTCAAATCCCGCCGCAATCCAGGTGCGAGACGATCTTCGCATCGCCATGGCCGAGTTGGAGGAGTTACTAGCGCAGGATTTCCGAGTGGAACCCGATAGCGACTGATTACCGCCGGAGAAATTGGCCCCGGCCCGGCGATCCCACGTATTTCCCATCCCGCACAGCCACCTCGCCGCGGAGCGTGACGATCTCAGCTCTCCCATTTATTTTCCATCCTTCGAAGGCGCTGTAGTCGACATTCATCGTCTGGGTGGTCGCACTAATGCGACCGCGATAAGCAGGGTCAAAAATAACTAGATCGGCATCGGAGCCAGGTTGAATCGTGCCTTTCCGGGGGAACAAACCAAAGGTTTTTGCCGCGCGCGTGGATGCAACGTCAACAAAGGTATGCAAATCGATGCGCCCGGCGCAGACGCCATAGGTGTAAAGCAAGTTGATCCGATCCTCCAACGCCGGGATACCATTGGGGATTTTTCGGAAATCCTCTGCACCCATCCGCTTCTGCCCATCAAAATCAAACGGAGCGTGGTCGGTGGCAACCGTTTGGATCAGTCCCGACCGCAATCCATTCCAAAGAACCTCTTGGTTTTTTGCATCCCGCAGCGGCGGCGACATAACAAACTTCGCACCTTCAAAATCGGGACGCTCGGCGTACGTTTTATCGAGCACGAGGTATTGGATCAATGTCTCCACCGACACGCGCACGCCGCGCAGCCGCGCCTCGACCGCTTCCCGTAGAGCCTCCTCGCAGCTCAGGTGCACGATGTAGGTCTCGGCTCCCGTAAGTTCTGCAAACGTCATGAGGTGATGAACACCCTCAGCTTCAACGCGGGGCGGGCGGCTTTCATGATGGTATCCCGGTGCGATCAATCCCGCTGACACCAATTCCGCCTGCCGTTCGACGACGAGGGTTTCATTCTCGCAGTGCGCGCAGACGACAACTCCCAATTCCTTGGCAAGTTTTAGCGTGCGGTAAAGCTCGGTGTCATCGACGCCAAACGCTCCCTTATAGGCTAGGAAGACCTTAAACGACTTCACTCCGGCAAAAACAATCGCCCGGAGCTGGTCTGCCGTGGTTTCGTCGAATCGCGTCACGCCCATATGATACGAGTAGTCACAGCTGGCGTGCCCGGCACTCTGGGTATTCCAGGTCGCAAACCCAGCGGAAGGCTCCTCACTGCGCGAAGGACAGCACATGTCGAAAATTGTTGTCGTTCCGCCCACCAATGCCGCACGTCCGGCCGTGTCGTAGGTGTCCTTTGAATGCGTGCCCATAAACGGCAGGTAGACATGCGTATGGGGGTCGATAAATCCCGGAAATACAAATTTCCCTGCCGCATCGATCACTTCACTACCGTCACCGGGTGCAGGAATTCCCTGGTCAATTCGCAAGATTTTCTCACCCTCGCATAAGATGTCCGCTGTGTAACGGGCATCCGCGGTGATGATATCAGCGTTGCGGATGAGGAGTGACATAGAGGAAATCGGTGCTGCTAATTTTTCGGAACTGCCGCAGACGGCAGAGCAATCTCAATGCCAAACGGCCGGTGGTCGCTCCGACCCTCGGGAACCTCCAGAAGCTTGGCTTTCGGATTTCCGAGGCCTTTGGTAAAGAGATAGTCAAAGGTGGTTGCCTCAAACCGGTCGTTGCCGCGCCATGTTGCACGGTCCTTCCGGGGCGTGTCGCCCCAAGAGTTGACGAATCCGCCTTCTTCCATCAGTCGGATGACATTATCTCCAAACTGTCCATCGTGGTTCGTATTAAAATCTCCACCGATCACGACACCCGCGACGCGGCCCTTGAAGACGACTGTCTCCATTTCCTGCGCGTGGCGCAGGAGCTGACGGACGCTTTCGTCTCGCATGTCGAAATTCAGTTGTGTTTCGGCGTCAGATCCGGAGCGGTTACTTTTCAGATGGACGGAGTAAAAAAGCAGGATTTGATTCGAATCGGGCACCAGTGCAGCGATGGCGCTGAATCCGCGGCGGGGCGTGATGGCTCCTCCGGCAGCCCATTCCTCCGACCATGCAGCAAACACCGGGAGTCGGGATGCGATGGCGAGTTGCTGACTCCAATACTCTCCCGTTTCTTCGCTCTTGAATGCCGAGACGACCGCCGGTTGTAGCCTTGGCACGACCGCCACCAGATCCGCAAATGCCTGCCAATTGCCAATCTCTTGAGCAAGCAGGATGTCTGGATTCAGCCGTTTGATTTCCGCTTCTACTAACTCAGCATGCGCGGCCGCCTGCTCTGGTGACGCATTGCGGATCTTGCCGGGAAACCACTCGATATTCCAGCAAACGACACGCAGCAATTTCGGCGAATCCGCTGCGCGGCAATCAGAAATCAGCGCTCCAAGGAGAACCATCCCAGTAAGAGCAACGCATAAAATGACGTGAACCCGTGGGTAATTCATTTGGGATAGATAAAATAACTAGCTGAGCGTTTTGCGGTGCACCCAGATGCTCTGAAGCAATCCGACGCTAGCCAGCGTCGTCAGAAGAAATGTGCCGCCATAGCTGATGAATGGCAGCGGAAGACCAGTAACCGGCGTAACGGAAATCGTCATGCCAATATTCATAAACGTGTAGGTGAAAAACTTGGCTATAATCCCCCCGGCGATGACACGCCCCAAGGGGTCCCGGGCCAGCAAAGCCACATGCAGACCCATCAATAGCAGACAGGCAAACGCACTAATGAGAAGCACTCCACCAATGAACCCGTGATGTTCTGCGAAAACAGCAAAAACAAAGTCATTATGAGCAATGGTACTCGGGAGAAATCCCAGCTCGGTAAGGGTATTCTGCGCACGAAATCCCTTGCCCTCAACCCCGCCAGAACCCACGGCGATCATCGACTGATTGATCGTCCAACCAGCACCTAACGGATCGGCGTTGGGATCCAGAAATGCTGTAATACGCTCCTTTTGGTAGGGCTTGATTGCAAAATTTGCTACGATCGGGATTGCCGCGACGACCACAAGAAGCATCGCCGCCAGATAGCGTTTCGGAATTCCTCCGACAAACAACATCGCCATGACCACCGGAAACCAAACAATCGTCGATCCCAGATCCGGCTGCGTCAAAATCAGGAAACACGGCACGGAAACAATGATCCCCACCCCGGCAAGCCGGAGCACCGCGTGCAATCGTGGGGTCGCCTCCATGAAAACGGCGACGGTGAGGATACCGGAAATGATCGCCAATTGGGCCGGTTGAATGCTGATAAATCCAAGATCAAGCCAGCTTTTGGCACCGAATGTCTCACGACCCATGACCTCGACGAGTATCAGCAGCACAACTGAGATTACATACAACGGCACCGCTCCCCAGCGAACCCATCGGTAATCAACCAGCGCAATCGCAAACATGATCGGAATCCCGACCGCAAGAAAAACTGTCTGACGATTCCAAAAATCGACGTCACGCATCCACGTCGCTGCGTAAACGGCATACACGCCCACGCAGCCAAGCAGAATGGTCAAGATGGCCATAAACCAATGAATGCGTAGAAATTTGAGGAATACCGTAGGCATCACTTCCAATTGAGACAACATCCGCCCCAACATCAAGGACGCAATCCGCTCGCGGTGAAATTTCACAAGAATCCGACCCTCGTTTCCCCAAGCTTGCCATCGGGGAGTGGTCGGCTAGACTGCTGGGAAACGGGAGGCCCGCCAGGAACGGTTGGGTAATTTTTTTATGGCAAACGCAATGGTAGTCGGGATCGGCGGAGTCGGTTCTGTAATTGGGCAGAGGTTGCATGAATATGATTGTTTTGACCGCATTGTCCTTGCGGATATGGAAACAACATTTGCGAACCACCTCGCGGACCGCACGCCGCGCAATCGATTTGAGGTCGTCCAGTGCAATGCCATGGACACTGCCCGCCTTACGGCGCTCATGGAGGAACACCATGTCGAAGTGACGTGCAACGCGTGTGTCTGCCAGACGAACCACTCGGTAATGGAAGCGTGCTTACGCGCGGGATCGCACTACATCGACATGGCGGCGGACATTTATTCGCCACCCGGCGTGAAGCGGCAGGGCAAAAATTCTTACGAGGCCGAGATCGAGAAATTCAATCAAGCATACCTCGACCGGGGTCTTGCCGGTATCCTGTGCATGGGCATGGACCCGGGCGCAGTGAATGTTTTTGCGCGCTGGGCGATGGACCGGCTCGACACCGCAAGCAGCATTCGTGTGCTCGACGCCGATAATGCCGAGGTGCGCGGGTATCGATTTGCGGTACTCTTTTCTCCAGAGACATTTTTTGAAGAACTGGGAGCAACCCCGTATTTTGTGCGGGATGGTCGCGTCGTCGGCGGCAAACCGCTTGAGACCGAAGTGGAATGGGTGCGGTTTCCTGATCCCATCGGACTGCAAAAGACTTACGCCGTCGCTCACGAAGAAGGGGTGAGTTTGGGAATCTACCCGCCATTCGTGGAGAAGGGTGTGCGCTACTCGGTTTTCAAATACAGCGTGCCCGACAAGGTCGTGAATATCTCCAAAACCCTGCAACTCCTGAACCTTGATTCTTGGAAAAAAATCCGCGTCGATGGCGTAGACGTTGCTCCCGTGCGCGTCGCCAGCGCCAGTCTGCCTAAGCCAGCGCAACTGGGTGCCACTGTGGATGGGTTTTCCTGCGTAGGTACGGAAGTGCGCGGAACAAAGAACCGAAAGCGCGTCGAATATTTTGTCTATTCGATGGATAGTCACCGCGAGACATACGAGAAATACGGATACTCTCTCACGTTGGTTCAGACCGGCATCCCGCCCGCTCTCACAGCCAAATTGCTTGTCACCGGCCTCATTCCAGAGCGTGGTGTAATGATGCCCGAGGCGCTAAACCCCGACGAACTGATGGCCAATTTTTCGCGTGAAGGTCTGCCGATTTTTGTCGAACGCAGGGAAGTCGAGCGGCTGTAGATCAGTCCGCCGCCGTGCGCCAAATATCCATCGCCGCAAGATTGCCCAGCGAATCGTCCCAACGCATCCACCGCGACTCAAGCGCGCCCGAGTGAATTAAATCTGCAAAGGCACTTGCTTCATGTGCCATCGCCGACCATGGCGAGACGACCGCGACCGTCTCGACACTATCGCTTTTGTGGATGCGGATGCCTGCTGGTTCCCCAGCGGGTGAGCAACTCCACGGGGCTGATATCTCAATGCGGCCTTCGGAGCCCTCGATTTCTAACGAGTTCCGCGCCACCGATCCCACTCCACATCGGATTTGAGCGAGGATACCGTCAGGAAACTGGAGGTTAGCGACGGCGCTTGTATCCACATGCTTGGAATCGGGAAGAAGTTCCGTCATGCCTTGGACACGCACAGGATTCTCAAACTCCTTACCCCGGATGGCGCCAGCCAGGAGTCGCACCATCGACATGGAATAACATCCCACGTCGAGAATTGCACCTGCTCCCAAGTTCGGATCAAAAAGTCGCGACGTGGGGTCTGGTGGCGCGGAAAAACAAAATGACGCGTGAATCTGGCGAATCGTCCCAATGATATCGCTCTGCACGAGTTCACAAAGTTTGTGTGTTTGGGGATGGAATCGATAGCGAAACGCTTCGGTAAGGGCGCATTGATTGGTGCGGGCGGCCTCAACCATCGATTGTGCTTCAGCAAAGTCCATCGCCA
>JBGSMR010000360.1:0-9258 GCA_041740065.1 Chthoniobacterales bacterium | reverse complement strand
CGCCGTCGCATTCCCGAAAAGCGAATCGGACGTGGTTGAACTTATCCGCTTAGCCGCACAGCACCGAGTGGGGCTGATCCCTCGCACGGCGGGGACTTCGCTTGCCGGGCAGGTGGTGGGTGCAGGCATTGTTGTGGACTTGGGTCATCTGATGGATCGGATCATCTCGATTGACGCTGCCCGGCGGCGCGTGCGTGTGCAGCCTGGCGTGGTGCGCAATGAACTAAATCACGCTTTATTGCCTCACGGGCTTCTGTTTGGTCCAGAAACATCCACTGCCAATCGGGCTATGATTGGCGGCATGGTCGGCAACAACTCTTGCGGCTCCAATTCCATCGTCTATGGATCCACTCGTGAGCACCTTGTCTCCGCCCGCGGATTTTTAAGTGACGGTACGGAGGTCACTTTCGGGCCACTGACAGAAGAAGAATTTCGGGAAAAGTGCGCGGGTTCTGAAAGCTCGCTCGAAGCTCAGATTTACCGTCATTGTCGGGATCTGCTTTCGTCGGCAGAGAATCGTCAGCTGATTCGGAAAAACTTTCCGAAAGCGTCCATTCCCCGGCGCAACACGGGTTATGCCCTGGATATGCTCATGGATGCCCGTGTCTTTGATCCTAGCTCCGAGCGTCCGTTTAATCTCTGCCAGTTAATCGCTGGATCGGAGGGAACTTTGTTTTTCGGGGTCGAGTTTGAGCTGGATTGCAGTCCGCTTCCTTCACCTCATAGCGCGCTGCTGTGCGCACATTTCCCAACGGTGGACGAAGCACTGCGTGCCGTGCTAATCGCTCTTTCTCACGCGCCACATGCCGTTGAACTCATTGACCGTCACATTCTTGAGGCGACCAAGCGCAACATCGAGCAAGTCAAGAACCGCTTTTTTGTCGAGGGAGACCCCGGTGCCATTCTTGTCATCGACATCCGTCATGCAGATCCAGCGGAAACGGATGCCTCTCTAGATCTGCTTGTGAGGGAACTGAAGGAGGCTGGCCTTGGCTATCACTTCCCCATCCTTAAGGGTAATGATCAAAATAAGATCTGGGAATTGCGCCGTGCCGGCCAGGGCCTAATGAGTAATGTGCCCGGTGATGCTAAACCCCGGGAGGTGGTTGAAGACACAGCGGTTGATGTGCGTGATCTTCCTGCTTACATCGCCGAGTTCGATGCAATCATGCAGGAAAAGTATCAAATCGAGTGCGTTTACTACGCCCACGCTGGTACAGGCGAGTTGCACACCCGACCGCTTTTCAATCTTAAGACGCCGGAAGGCCTGCGCATGTTTCGCTCCGTGGCTGAAGACATCGCGCTCCTCGTCAAGAAATACAACGGATCGCTCAGCGGAGAGCACGGCGACGGCCGACTGCGTGGCGAGTTCATTCCCCTCATGGTTGGCCCGGAATGTTATGCATTCATGCGCCAACTCAAGGAGGTCTTTGATCCCCTCAGTATTTTCAATCCAGGGAAAATCATTGATACGCCGCCGATGGATACCTCGCTGCGGTGCGGGCCGGATCAGGCGGCTCCTGAATACGAGACCATATTCGATTTTTCACAGACTCTCGGCATCGTTCGCGCCGCCGAGCAGTGCAATGGCTCGGGGGATTGTCGCAAGGGCCACCTTGCCGGCGGCACCATGTGCCCTAGCTACATGGCGACCCGATCTGAGCAGCACACCACACGCGGACGTGCCAACATCCTGCGACACGCCCTGCTGCATCCTCGCGATACGCTCAATCCCTTTGACAACGAAGAGATCAAGGAAGTCATGGATTTGTGCCTCTCGTGTAAGGCCTGTAAATCCGAGTGCCCTTCTAATGTGGACATCGCCAAACTGAAAGCGGAATTTTTGCAGCATTATTACGATGCTAATGGCGTGCCACTGCGCACGCGTCTCATTGCGACTTTCGCCCAGTCCAGCCGGCTAGCTTCATTGGTCCCATGGGCATGGAATTTCCTATTTGGCACACCGACATTGCGCCGTATCGCGAATCGACTGACTGGATTCCATCCGGATCGGACGATTCCCATGCTTCATGGAACGACGCTTTCCCGATGGCATCGCCGTCGCAAACCGAAGGGCCCGGCGAACAAGCATCGCGTCTACCTTTTCTGTGACGAATTTACCGAATATAACGACGTGCCAATCGGAAAGAAGGCGATCCAGTTGCTGGAAGCGCTGGGTTACGAAGTTGTCATTCCTGATCACTTGGAAAGCGCTCGCACCTGGCTCTCGAAAGGTCTGCTCCGGCAGGCAAAAAAAATCTCAAAGGAAAACATCCGGCGGCTAGCTCCCTTGGTATCTGACGAGACTCCCCTCATCGGGATTGAGCCTTCCGCCATACTCGGCTTTCGCGACGAATATATTGATCTGGCCACAGACGAAAGTCGTCCGGAAGCCCGCAAGCTGGCCGCTAACTGCCTCATGTTTGAAGAATTTATTGTTCGCGAAATGGATGCGGGCCGGATTCGTCGCGACGCATTCCACAGCGAATCACGCCAAATTCGCCTGCACGGCCATTGTTTCCAGAAGGCTCTCGCGTCAGTAACTCCGACCGTGCGTGCTCTGGAGTTGCCTGAGAATTACAAAGTCATCCTCATCCCTTCCGGATGTTGCGGCATGGCTGGTTCGTTTGGTTACGAAGCGGAGCACTACTCGACGTCCATGAAGGTCGGTGAACTCGTCCTTTTCCCCGCTGTCCGTTCTCTGAGCGCCGAGGTGATCGTGGCCGCTCCGGGCACTTCCTGTCGGCATCAGATCCATGACGGCACGGGACGGGAAGCCCTTCATCCTGCAGAAATTCTCTTCGACGCTTTACGCACCTCCTAAAACCGGACGCACGGACGCCCAATCGACCCGGAATCGATGGGAGTAGGAATGCCAAGTGGCGATCGGCATCGCGCGAACACCGAGTACGGTTAGCATCGTTCCAATCCTGCCTTGGAGGGCCTCAGCCATGGATTTGTCCCCGCCTGTGATGTAGAAAAGGTTGATGTAAAACGAAAACGAAAAAGCCACGTAAAGACCGAGTTTCAGCAAAAGGTTCGATGCGACCAGCCAACGGAACGGGCTATTTTTCCATGTGACTTTGAACGCATCCCAAAAGCCATGTGAGCACACGCGTGCGCTCGTTGTAGTCCCGCGACATTTCCAGCCCGAATGAATTGCAGGGAATTTAAAAAAAGCGGGTAACCAGCGGGCAGCAACAGGATCGCCATAACCAGCAACCACGCGAAATGCGCACCTTGGCTCCAGCCCGCCGACGGCCACCACGCCAGTGCGGTCACGGTCGCCGAGATCAGGGTTCCGGCCAAGATCCACGGTCGTCGCCGCCCCAGTCGGATCCGGTGTTATCTGAAAGATTTCCCACCAGTGGATCGGTGATCGCATCCAGCAATCGCGGGATTGATAGTGCAAGGCCCACGAACACGCCATTGAGTCCCAGCGACACATTGAAGATGGGCATTGCGAGAGAACTCAGCACATTCGGGATGAGATAATCCCGCGACACCGCCCGCCCCCCACGCGATCTTTTGTTTGAGCGGGACAACCTCTTCCGGTGACGGAGTGGTGGATTCGACTGTTGAGGAAGACATGCGGAAAGGGAAGGAAACGCAGTCTTGTTGACGTGTCTGAGAGGAAAACCTTCGGGTGAAACCGCATCAAATTCGATCAATATGTGAGTTCAAATCGTGCCAATCGCCACCTGTTTTGTGCCACGAAGCCGCCAACGCAGAAGGAATCAGAATCGCGACGTCGTCTTCACCGGGTCGGTTGCTTCTCTCGGTGACGCATATTTTGGGGCGCGAATCCGGTGTAACGCTTGAAAACGGTGGCGAAATATTGAGAACTAGAAAATCCCAGGTCGAAAGCAATTTGCGTGATCGAAAATTTCGTCTCTTTCAAGCGCCGCTGGGCCTCTTCGATCCGTCGGCGCTGGATGTATTCGGCAGGTGGAATCCCCAATTCTTTTTTGAACCGGGACTTGAAGCGCGAGACTGACACATCCAGAAGAGCCGCCAGTTCAACTAACGTGATCCTCTCCTCCAAGCGCGTGTCGATGTGACGTAGCACGCCCTCGAGTGACCGGTTCATTGACTCCAGCGTGGCTTTTTTCGAAATCGAGATGACCGATAGAAGAAACGCCGTTGCTTGGTTCGCGATGGCTGCACCGACGAGCGGAGACGGGTCTTGATGGTAAAGAAGGGTCATCTGGTCGAGGCATTCCTTCATTCTCCAATCGCCGCGAAAATGCCGCTTTTCAATGTTTAAGGCTGCATCGAGGATTGCCTGCCCTTGCTTTGGAGGCAGGCCCAGGAAACTTCCGCCGGCTTTCGGTAAGGTGTATTGGATCCAATAAAGAATGCCCTTTTCCTGAGGGTGTCCTCCCGTGCTGTGGCGTTCTTGCGGGAACGCTATAAAAACATCGCCTCCACGCAGGTGGTACGTCTTGTTGCCAACGATGTAGGTTTGGCGGCCTTTGACCAAAAAGCAAATTTCGATCGCAACCGGATGCGTATGCTCCGAGAGCCCGGGTTGCGCGCGGCTGTGATTGTAATACCCCAGCAAAGAAACGTTCATGACGTCATGCTTGGCTGGGAGCATCCAAATCCAGCGTCGTGTTTCAGCCAATTTCATGAATGAATTTATGTATGATTTTGTACTGTGATGCGGCCTCGAAAGCAATAGGAACGAATCGAGGCTATACATCCGCAATGACTGATAAATTATCCCTCCCGACCTACACTGCCGGATTACGGAAACCGAAGAACATCGATTGGTATCGCACCAAGATCTCCAAGGAGGAATTCAAAGAGATCCATCAGCGCAGCGATGCCCGCGCCTTTCTTCAGGCAGGGGGATTTCTCGCCATCCTGATTGCCATGGGAGCAGGTGCATTCCTCTGTCAGCAGCGCGGGCTCTGGTGGGGGATGGTGATGTTCATCTTTGCTTACGGGACGGTGAACGCATTCATGATCAACGCGGTCCACGAACTTGGCCATGGGACGGTATTTAAAACCAAATGGCTGAATTTCGCGTTCTGCCATCTGTTCTCATTCCTTGGGTGGATAAACCACGAGACGTTTCAAACAAGCCATTTGCGGCATCATCGCTACACTTTGCACGCGCCTGATGATCTCGAAGTCGTCCTGCCGATGCGCGCGATGATCCTGCATGTTTTCAAGGTCGGGATCATTAATTTTCAGTGGATAATCGACTGTTTCAAGTTGACCACCCGTATCGCTCGGGGAAAATTTGAAGGCGAGTGGGAACTCACGCTTTACCCTCCGGATGAGCTGGAGAAGCGCAAGGTCCCGGTGCGTTGGGCACGAATCATGATTGTTGGCCACGCTCTTGTCGTCGTTGTGTCTCTCTATTTCGGGCTGTGGCTGATCGCGCTTTTGGTGACCTTTGGAACCTTCTATGGGGGCTGGTTGCAATTCCTTTGCAACAACACCCAGCACATCGGCCTCCAGGATGGCGTCTCCGATTTTCGTCTTTGCTGCCGGACGTTTACGCTCAATCCGGTGGTTCGATTCCTTTACTGGCAGATGAACTATCATACCGAGCACCACATGTATGCTGCGGTTCCGTGTTACCAACTGCCACGACTGCATGCGTTGATACGGCACGAATTGCCTCCCGTGCCGCACGGACTCGTGGAGGTCTGGAAGGAGATTTTAATGATTCAAGCAAGGCAAGATCAGGACCCTGCCTACGTGCACCCGATCTTGCTCCCGAAATGAAGCGCTGACCGTTCGCCTGCCCCGGTGGGAAACCGCTGGTGGAGGCTGCGAAAAAATGAAGGTTCGAGCCGAGCCCCCGCAAGCATGGCTACACGCGGGCGTGTGCGGCCCGACTGCGCTGCCGGTATTCTGTGGGTGAGGCCTGGGTGGCTTTCCGTATGACCTTGTTGAAGTATTGCAGATCGCTGAATCCGCACTCGATCGCGATGGACTTCACCTGCAGGCTGGTTTGGCGGAGTAAGTCACAGGCCCGGTTGATCCGTTCCTTGCGAATATACTGCCGCACGCCGCAGCCGAACTGGCGTTGAAAGATTTGGGTGAGATGGTTCGATGAAACGCCCATCTTCCTCGCCATCGCAGCAACGAGCAGCTTTTCCGAGGGGGTGTTTCGGATGAGGCTCAGGGCAATCTGAAGGTGCGGATGGAACCGTGCAGAGTCCCTTGTTTCAGACACCGGTGCTGCGAGTTGGAAGAGCAGGTCCCAAAGTCGCACGCTCGCCCTACGTGGCTCTTGCGGGAAACAGCCGACCATCTCGTCGAGCAGTTCGCAAAATCGTCCGCTCCGAGTGACGAGGTCGATCAGTAGGGGCACGGGGGTGCCTACAACCGAGCGGTTGGCTTTGAAGTGGGCGTAATAATGCGGGGCATGTGGGGGGAAATGCCACTCTGCATCGATACCCGGCGGGATGAGGCTGACCCAGCCGGGCTGGAATGCGTGAGTCGTCCCCGTCACGTGCAGTGTGCCCGAGTAGTGGTAGGCATGAAGACTCCAGAGTCCGCGTTGGCAATGGGATTCCACAGCCCGCGCACCGTGCAGGCAAAGCCCGGCCTGAATGAGAACCGGCATATTCTCCAAGGGAAGCGGGTGGGAGGGAATGGGGTTCATTGTGTGAAAAAATACCACTGCCTTTTGTCGAATCACAAGCACCTAGTGTTCTGCTGCAAGCGGTCGGGATGTTAGTGTTCTTCGAAGCTATCATCGCGCTGCAGCCCAGCGTCCCCCGGCCACTCCCAATTATGCCTTTATACGAATACCGCAAGAACGCAGAAAATCGCATCCCAGTTTCCGAAGGACTCAAGCAAAATCTTGTGGTCGGCCTTTCGGCAGTCTGCGAGCACCTGATCCGCACAGCCGCAGCCAATGGCCACAAGAGCCTCGCCCTTGATGGCTGGTATGGAGTCGATTGGCAGCGGTTGCAAGGCGGCCTCGAGGAAGCAGCCGCAGCACAGAGCGTGGCGGTGCGGGTGATTAGCAGCAGCGGCCTTTTTCAATCACCTGAAAAGATTGATGCTTACCGCAAGCCTTACGTCGGAGAGGATCCCTCCTTTGGTAGAGTGAATGGCGAGGGCGTGATGGAAGACATCATGAGCCAGGAAGCGCTCACCGAGCTGGGGAAGCAACTGGATTCTGCAGCCTCTGGTGAACCGATCTTGATCGTCGCGGGTCCAGGTGCGACGGCGGGCGGGTTGAGCTCCCGCTATGCCCTGCGCTGTTATGTCGATTTCACAATGCAGCCAATGCTGTGGCAGATGTGGGACGGGAGCCTGGTCCCATTCGGGTGTGAAGATCCTGCGCCGGCTTACCAGTGGAAGCAGTATTACTACAACGATTTCTATCTGCTTCTCCGCCAGAAGAAGGTCGCTTTTCCAGCGATGGATTTTTACCTTGAGGCGGTCACGACAGAGGAGATGAAGCTGCTGCCGGCTGCCGACTATGAAACCATGATTGACACGCTGGTGGCAGGCCCGATCAAGCAGGTCAAAATCACGCAGCCGGGTCCGTGGGGGTCCTATCGATTCAAGGAAATCTATGACGAAATTCCCGGGCTTGATAATATGGCGTGGAATGAACTGGCCGGGATTGAGCTTAGCATTCTGGTGGACTTGGACGGCGCGGGAACGTTGAACATCCCCTGCCAGAATATTATGCAGCGTCCCGTGCAGATGGTTGGTGAGTATATTCACCAGACATACCCGGACCTTCTCCCGCTCCAGGTTTGGCTGGATGATGGCTACTTCGCGGAGCCGGTGCCCTACGAGCGAGGGAGCATGCCGATCCATAACCATCCAGACACAGACTACAACAAGCGGAACTTTAATGAGCCGCTCGGCCGGTATGAAACCTACTACATCGTTGAAGCTTACCACGATGCCGGGACGATGATGGGATTTCTTGAGGATGCGGATTTGGAGGAATATGAGCGCCTTTGCCGCGAGTCAAAAAACCAAATTGCCTTCGATTGGCAGAAGTTTGTCAAACGCTGGAGCACGAACGTGGGCGACCTTTTCCTGATCCCACCTGGAACAGAGCACGGCCACGGCGGCAACCAGATGATCCTGGAGATGGATACCGGCCCGAGTGTCGCAGGGACTGAGTATTCCTTCTTCACCTACGATTTCGCGCGGAAGACTTGGGATGACAAAGCAAAATCGATGACTGCCCCTCCGATGCGGATGCATCTTGAGCATTCGTTTCGCAATAATAAATGGCGCCGCGAGAAGTATGTGCAGGAGCACCTGCGAGCCCGCCCAGAGGTTGTGCTTGGTGACGGCGACACTCGCATGGACCGCTTCACCTCGGTCTCTGAGATGCCGTTTCATATTGAGCGGTTTGTTTTTACTAAGCCGATGCGGCACACCACTGATGGCCGGTTTTTACAAATTCCAACTTTGACAGTTGGAAAGAACGTCATCATCCGCTCGATCTCGGATCCAACGCGTGAAACGACCCTTGATTTCCTGCAGGCATGTCTCATCCCGGCCGGATTTGGCGATTATGAGTTCATTAGTCCTGATGGGACTCAATGCACGGTCGTGATGATTCGCTTAAAGAAGGCCTGAGACGCCATGCAACCACGAGTGTTGACTCGAGTGCCGGTTGGGTGGGTATCGGCTGGGCAAGAATTTGCGTGGGCTTGCGTCGCGGCGGATGTACTGGAGAAATTCGGTGAGCTGATGGGCACCGCATTCGCGGGATCCTATGGTGCTGCGACTGAGTGGATGCAGGTCCAGTCCGGCACCGCAGCAGCCTTTGTCGTAATCTTCTCGCGGGGGGAGGGGATGGAGGCGTTCCTGGCGACTTTGCCAGAAGAGGTGCGAGCCACTCCGATGGCTGGCGGAGCCGCTGCGCGTGAAGCGGGGCAGGCAGTGGGAGTGACGATGCCGGCCGCCGAGGACGTGGCAGTCTTTGCCATCACGGAAGGTACGTGGGAGGCGGTGAGTTTGTGTGGGCATTTCGCCGTGGGAGAAGGTTTTCAGTGTCGCGGGATCGACCCCCGGCGTTTTGCTGAGGTCGAGATCGCTGGTAGGGTGAGGGGATCTGAGGGTTTTCTAGCGGAGCAGCGTAAGGCGTATGGATTGCAAGAGGAAGATTGGGATCGCCTGGCTATCATTGGACATGACGGACTGGTAAGACATCTCCACGCCCAGGACGGGGCGGTGGGTTGCGGTGCTGACCTGCCGGGATCGCGCCAGGTCCGGCTGGCGCTCTTTGATGAAAACCGCGCAGCCGGGGAG
>JBGSMR010000339.1:0-2400 GCA_041740065.1 Chthoniobacterales bacterium | reverse complement strand
GTGTGATAAGATCGCGGCAGCCATGCCGGGAAATTTCGCCCTGGCCCGCGTTGACGGGAGTGCCTTCGGAGCGAACACGGGAATTACCCTCGTGTTGATCATGCCAGCGGACGGGTTCTTCCAACCAGGCGAGTTGGAGATCCTTCACACCACGGGCAAACGACACCGCTTCGGCTGTGGTCCACGTCTGGTTTGCATCGGTGCAGAGAAGAAAATCTTTGCCTCCGACCTTGCGAGCGAGTCGAGCCCGCTCAATATCTTCCTCTACGGTATTCTTCCCGACCTTGAGCTTCATGCCGTAAATCCCCTGTTCACGGAACTTGGTGATCTCGTCCGTGAGATCGTCGGCAGTGGTTCCCGGATTCATATATCCGCCAATGCCGATCACACGAACTTTGTCAGCATAGCCGCCGAGCAGTTTGCTGACAGGTTGGCGAAGGGCTTTCCCGAGCGCATCCCATAGCGCGAGATCAACGCTGGCAATGGCCTGCGAATGAATGCAGTGCTTGGCGAGATCGAGCGTGTGGATACCGCGGTTTCCGAAATCCACGCGATGCAGCCACAGGCGCTCCCAAAGGCGCTCTATGTCGCGTGCATCCTCTCCAAGAAGGAGGGGCTGATAGTGGGTATTGATGAGCGTAGCGACCTCCGCCTGATACTCCTCCTCGTCGCCCCCGAAAACTTCTCCCACGGTGCCATTGTCGAGTTCCACTCGGCAAACCATGGTCGGACGACTGGTGATCTTGTAGGTGCCACCTTGGAATGCGGCTTCTAGTTGGCGAAAGAGCGGGATGGCTTCGATTTTTCGGATTTTCATGATTCAGGAAGAACAGATTGGTAGAGGTCTCCACCGTGGGCGTCATTGAGAACGACGGCAGGAAAATGATCGAAGCGCATCCGGTGGATCGCTTCGCTGAGAAGTTCGGGAAAAGCAATGACTTCGCAGGCGGTTATGGATTGGGAGAGGAGGGCTCCGGTTCCGCCAATCGCACCGAAATAAACGCAGCCATTCTCGCGGAGTGCCATTTTGACAGGTGAAGCAAGATAGCCTTTGCCGATGAAGCCGCGCACCCCGTGGGACATAAGACTGGGCATGAAAGCATTCATACGGCCGGCAGTGGTCGGTCCAGCGGAACCAACAATTTCGCCGGGTTTGGCGGGTGAAGGACCGACAAAATAAAGGATCTCGCCGGTGAGCGAAACAGGGAGCGGTTGCCCCGCTTGGATCAAGTCGTAGAGCCGTCGACACGCTTGGTCACGTCCGGTGAGGACGTCACCGGAGAGCGAGACTTCCTCGCCCGAGCGCAGGCCTAGGAGGGATTCTGAGTCCAGCGGTAACGTGAGGTTTTTCACAAAGTGACTTCCTGATGCCGATGCGCATGGCATTCAATATTCACGCTCACCGGAAGGCTGGCGATGTGGCAGGCGGCGGCCTCGATATGGACGGCAAGTGCTGTGGTATCGCCGCCGTAACCTTGCGGACCGATTCCGCTCGCGTTGATGCGCGAAATTATCTGCTGTTCGAGGTCGTTGAGGTGCGGAATCGAATGGGGCGCGCCGGTTTCGCGGAGTAGGGATTTTTTGGCTAAAAGGGCGGAGACCTCAAAGGATCCGCCGATTCCCACACCAACGACAAGAGGCGGGCAGGCATTCGGGCCTGCAACCTTCGCGGTTTCCACGACAAAATCAATGATGCCTTCAACACCCGCAGAGGGGGAAAGCATCTTAAATCGGCTCATGTTTTCGCAGCCACCCCCTTTGGCTAGGAGTCGCAAAGTCAGGTGCTGACCTTCGACAAGTTCCGTGTGCAGCATGGCTGGGGTGTTGTCACCCGTGTTTTTGCGAATGACGGGGTCTCCGGTCACAGAAGCGCGAAGAAATCCTTCTTTGTAACCCGCTCGGACCCCATCATTGATCGCATCTCGCAGGAGACCGCCTACGATCCGGACCTCTTGGCCGACATCGGCAAAAACAACGACGAGGCCAGTATCTTGGCACATGGGAATGCTGCGAGTCTCAGCGACTTCGGCATTTTGCAGAATTCGAGTGAGTGCGTTTTTCGCGAGGGGTTTAGTTTCTCGATCTATCGCTGCGCGCAAGCTGCGTAGCATGTCCTCCGACAAAACAAAATTCGCCCGCTGGCACATTGCTGCCACGGCTGAACTGATCTCGGAGACCGGAATCTCACGCATAGATGTAGTCTGCGACGTCCGCTGGGTCAGGGACGGGGCTGGCCTTTGCAAAGGTGAGTGCGTCGTCGGCCTCCTGCTGGGCGCGGGCTTGAAGATCACGCAATTGGGCTGGGTCGACACCAAATTCGTCAATAAGCCGCTTTTCAAAACGCGGAATGGGGTCAGCTTTCTTCCACTTCATGGCTTCTTCCTCATCCTCGTATTTGCC
>JBGSMR010000311.1:0-3517 GCA_041740065.1 Chthoniobacterales bacterium | reverse complement strand
AAGCCTAAGAACCGAAATGAACGCACCTGCCAAAGCCTGCAATTTACGCTTGATTAAACTAGGGGTCGGTAATCAAAACTTGACATATTTTCAGAATGTCGATATATTCTGATCATGGCGCGCAGTGTTCGAATCGAGTATGAGGGGGCGTATTATCACGTGATGGCAAGGGGAAACAGGAGGGACGCGATCTTTCTCGATGATGATGATCGGAGGTATTTTCTCAAGGCCCTTGCCGAAGTGTGCGGACGCACTGGCTGGCAAGTCCATTCATGGGTCCTCATGAATAACCACTATCACTTATTTATTGAAACTCCCGAAGCCAATCTAGTTGCGGGGATGAAGTGGTTGCAAGTCACGGTAGCGAGGCGATTCAATATCCGGCACGGTAGATGGGGTCATCTGTTCGGAGACCGCTACAAGGCTATCGTGGTAGATGGTGGACAGCCGTATTACTATGAAACGCTGATGGACTATATCCATCTAAATCCTGCCCGAGCCGGGTTTGTGGATGCGCAAAAAGGGCAGAGCGTTCTGGATTACCCGTGGAGCAGTTTGGCGGGAGGATATGCTTTACCTCCCGAAAAGAGGGCGAAGTGGTTGGCGGCGACAAGCGGACTTGCGGTCGTTGGCCTGAAAGACGACTCTTCTGGGCGGCGGAGGATGGTGGAACGACTGGACCGCAGGATGCTTGAAGAGGGAGATCGAAGCGGCTTGGTTCCGTTGCCGGAGGAAGTTGACGCCCGAATGAGCCATTTGCGACGGGGTTGGTATTGGGGACGGCAGGAGTTCGGGCAGAAATTGTTGAAAATAGCAGAAAGGATCACAAGAAAGAGCCGTTGCCGTTCGTATGAGAGGAGCCCTCTGAATTTAGCGCATGGTGAGCAGCAAGCGGAACAGTGGATCGAAGAAGGTCTTGAAACTGCCGGTTTGGATGCCCGGCAATTGGCGGTTTTGCCGGGAAGCGACGTGCGGAAGGTTGCTTTAGCAAAACTTGTATGGGAAAACACAACGGTATCGCAGGGCTGGATTGCCCAACGGTTAAAAATGGCGAGTCCGGCAAATGTTAGTCAAGCTTTGCGAAGACTGACCTGGGAGGAAATTTCAAAAAAACTCCCAACGGAACTGCGCGACTTCATCGATCAGGCCAAAGAGTAGGAAATCATCTGTTTTGTCTGTCAATATTTGACTGCCGACCCCTTTTTTCGAGAGTGACGATTTTGAGAATTCGTTACTTTCGCATAGCCACGTTGGAATGGGCATGATTCATTTGACCCAATGGATGCTGAGATTCTCGCGCGTGTGCAGTTTGCGTTTACCATCATGTTCCACTACATATACCCGCCGCTGAGCATCGGGTTGGGAGTGGTTCTGGTCATAATGGAAACGCTTTGGCTTAAAACTGGGAATCCCAAGTTTCACAACATGGCCCGGTATTGGACGCGGGTGTTTGCTCTCACCTTCGCGATTGGCGTTGCGACAGGCATTGTGATGGAATTTGAGTTCGGGACCAACTGGGCGACTTACTCGCGCTTCGTGGGTGATATTTTCGGAAGTGCGCTTGCAGCGGAGGGAATCTTTGCCTTTTTCCTGGAGTCCGGGTTTCTTGCGGTGCTTTTGTTTGGTTGGAATAAAGTAGGACCTCGGATGCATTATTTTGCCACATGGATGGTGTGCCTCGGGGCACATTTTAGCGCTGTGTGGATCGTTGTGGCCAACTCGTGGATGCAGACACCAGCGGGATACCACTTGGAACGCAAGGTGAATGGCGTACCCGAAATATTGCCACCGGGACATATCGTGACGGAGGCTGACCTCGGGTCGGTGCGTGCGGTCATCGATGATTTTTGGGCGATGGTCTTTAATCCTTCATCCATAGACCGATTGACGCATGTGATCTTGGGATGCTGGATGGCAGGGGCTTTCCTAGTAATTAGCATTAGCGCTTACTACATCCTGCGCCAGAGGCATTTGGAGTTTGCCAAGTCGTCCATGCGCATTGGGCTTGCCTTCGGCGCTGTCGCGACGTTTCTGCAGATTTTTGTCAGCGCAGACGCCACGGCGAAGGGCGTGGTGGTCAATCAACCAATCAAGTTGGCAGCCATGGAGGGGGTGTATGATACTAAACCCTATACGCCGATGACGCTTTTCGGGTGGGTCGATACCAAGGAGGAACGGGTGGTTGGGCCCCAGGTTCCTGGATTGCTGAGTTTTTTAGCTTTCGGAAATTTTGAAAAACCAGTGAAGGGTTTACGTGAACTGCCGCCGGACGACTTCCTCATGGCGAGGTATCCGGATGCAACTCCCGACGAGATTGTGAACATCCGCCGTGGATACTGGCCGAAGGTGAATTTCACGTTTCAGGTTTATCATATTATGATCATCGTTGGTTCGGGTCTCCTTGGTGTGATTGTAGTGGCGCTCTTCTTTTGGTGGCGAGGGTGGCTATTTAACACGGATTGGTGGGTTAGTCGGTGGTTTCTCATTGTGCTGGTGCTGTCGGTGTTGGGGCCGCAAATCGCGAATCAAGCGGGTTGGTTTACCGCCGAAATTGGACGACAGCCGTGGGTGGTTTACGAGCTGTTAAAAACTTCGGAAGCGATCTCGAAGGTCGTTCGAGCAGAAGAAATTGTCGCTTCCTTGATCATGTTTGCCCTTGTTTATCTGCTGCTTTTCCTGCTCTTCATCTACACGTTGACCCGTAAGATCCAGCACGGCCCGGACGATGAAGAATCAAGTGAGGAAATGCCCGATAGCTGGAAAGCCATCATCAATCGCGGAAGAGAAATCGACATTCACTAACTCGTAGCCATGGATTACAATATTATTTGGTTCATTCTCGTCGGCGTCCTCTTCACTGGCTATGCGATGTTGGATGGCTTCGACCTTGGGGTCGGTGCCTTGCACTTGTTTGTGAAAAAAGATGAGCATCGGCGACTGATGTTAAACTCGATCGGGCCTGTTTGGGACGGAAATGAAGTGTGGCTGGTGGTCGGCGGCGGAGCACTTTTTGCGGCTTTTCCGGAAGCTTACGCGACGGTGTTTTCGGGGTTTTACCTCCCGTTCATGCTCCTGCTCGTCTCTCTGATCTTCCGCGCGGTCGCGATAGAATTTCGAAGCAAAGAAAAATGGACATGGTGGCGTCAGATGTGGGACATCGCATTCAGCGCCGGCAGTGTGCTCTCGGCACTCTTGATCGGCGTTGCAATGGGAAATATTGTACGAGGAATCCCCCTCCGGCCGGACTTTGAATTCGGGGGGACGTTGCTGGGACTTCTGAACCCGTATGCGCTTCTGATGGGAATCACAACCGTCCTGCTTTTCATGATGCACGCTGCCATCTACGTTTCGATGAAGACCGAGGGAGAACTGCAGGCCCAGGTGCGAGGGTGGATTCCCCGGTTGATCGGTCTATTTCTGGCGGCTTATTTTCTTTTCAATCTCTACACGCTCATCGACGTGCCGTGGGTGTTGGAAACCGTACGCGCCCGTCCTTGGGTGCTCGCAGTAGTTGCAA